>NZ_SCMW01000066.1:0-16672 GCF_005502845.1 Brevibacterium sp. 2SA
TTGGGGGGAGGTGCCCAGGAGAACACTGGGTTGATAGGCCGGGTATGGAAGCACAGCAATGTGTGGAGTTGACTGGTACTAATACGCCGATCACTCACACAACCCATGAACGGGTTGGTGTGTGCGGGAGTAACGATTAAGTGTTTTTGGTGTGATCACATTGTGGTGTTCGCGTTCGCTGTGCGGTTCTTGGACCATTACCACACACAGGTAAGTGTGTGGGTGGTTGGTTGAGTTTTGCGGTGGTGATAGTGGTGGGGAAACGCCCGGTTAACCGTTCCGATCCCGGTAGCTAAGCCCATGTCATGCTGATGGTACTGCAACTTGGTGGTTGTGGGAGAGTAAGTGACTGCCGCAATATTCTTTGGGGAGGGGATCCTGGTTCAACAATTGGTTGGACCAGGGTCCCCTCCCTTTTTGCATTCACGGAACGCTGACGGATTCGTTCTTCTTTCAGAGGTGAACGCTATCGTCCCTGCCTGCAGCGTCATGTCGTCAGCGACAGAGTCATGAAGACGCTGTGCGGATCCTTACGGTAGCTCCCGAAGGGATCGGTCTCGACGAATCCCGCCTTGCGATACAGGGCTCGGGCCGGCGCGAAGAACTCCATGCTCCCCGTCTCAAGTGACACCCGTTCGATCCCGCGCGAGCGCGCGTCACCGAGCGCATGCTCGAGGAGGCGGGATGCGACTCCCTTCCCACGATGCACCGGAGACGTCCGCATGCTCTTGATCTCCTCATGCCCGGACTCAAGTTCGGCCAGCGCGATCGTGCCGACGAGGAAGGGCTCATCGTGTGCCGCCCACAGGCGGACACCGGGGTTCTGCAGACCGCTCGCATCGAGGGCATGCCGTGATCCCTCCGGGGCCGTCGGGGACATATCGGCGAGGTGTTGCTGGAGGAAATCGAGGAGGGCCGGATCGGAGAAGTCGGCCGGAGCGATCGTGATCATGGCTTCATTCAACGGTCCCACCGCCCCGCGGTCAATCTGTGGGGAACTCGATCCCGTCCATTCCATTCCTCCGCCCCTGGGACGTGGTGGGGTTTTCCCACCCTCGGTCGGTGTGGATTCCGGATGGAGGGGACCGCCCCGGCGCGCATAGCCTGAAGCCATGCGCAATGACACAGCACCCACTCAGGCCCAACCGGATGCCGACGATGCGGCGCCACGACGATCATCACGGACACGGTCCATCCTCTTCAGCGCACTCTGGGCGGCCCACTGGGTGCCCCGGATCTGGCTCGCAGGCTACCTGCTCATCTACGGATGGTCGAAGGTCTACCTCATCCAGATGGGCTCCGCGGACTTCTCCGACGCGCTCGTCCAATACGGTGAGATGAGCCCGATGGGCGTGCTCTGGCGGTTCATGGCGTTCTCTCCCACAGTCCAGGTGCTCGCCGGTCTCGCCGAGGTGCTCGCGGCGGTCCTCCTCCTCTTCCGCCGCACCGTGTGGCTCGGAGCGCTCCTCGCCGTCGTCGACATGTCCGTCGTCTTCCTTCTCAACCTCACCTTCGACGTCCCGGTCAAACAACTGTCGGGCATCATGGCGGTGGCCGGACTCGTGCTGCTGGCACCGAACCTCATCCGCCTCGGCCGGTTCCTGCTCGGGCTGCCCACCGGCAGGCCCGTCCATGGTCGGATCTCGTCGAACCGGATTTTCGTCGCCATCACGAGGTGGACGTCGCCCGCCCTGGCGCTGCTGCTCATCATCGGGTCGGGGGTGGCGTTCGGGCTCCGCGCGAACTGGGGTCAGCTCGACCCCGTGCCCGCGGTCGCCGGGGTCTACCGGGCGACGGACAGCGGCAGCCGCACCCTCAAGGGTGCTGAGATCAGCCAGGTCGCCTTCGGGCAGAACGCCGTCGACGGTCGAGCGCGTCTGAGCATCCGTTTCGTCGACGGCAGCTTCCAGGACGGCAGGTACACCGCGGGCAACGGCGGGTCCTTGTCCGACGAGAGCGGGCGGCTCGACGTCACCCTCTTCCCGAAGCTCGACGGCGATCAGGGGCTCGTCCGCGATCCGGTGCTCGAGACCACCCTCGACTACGCGATCGACTCCTCGGGGCAGGTGCGGCTGACCGGCGACGGACTCGACGTCACTCTCGTCACCGACCCCGAACGGCGCTACCTCTTCGACCGCGAATTCAGCTGGGAGCCGAGCGAGCCGATCAACCGGTGAGTGTCCGGCTCCGCGATGCTGCGCGCGCATGCCAGGAGCGACTGAGGCGCCGCACCACCCGGTGCGGCGCCTCGGTGTCGGCAGCGGGGCCGTGTTCAGCGACCGAAGAGCCGGGAGAACAGTCCCTTCTTCTTCCCCTTGGGTTCGTCCGTCGTGGAATCCGCCGCGGACCGCTCAGCGGCGCGCTCGTCCTGCTGGGCGTCCGGAGCAGCGGTCGGCGCTTCTGCCTCGGGGCGGTCGGACGGCGACGCGGTCTCGGCCGCAGGAGCAGCCTCCTCGGCGGGGGGCTCGCCGGCGGAGGGTCGCTGCGGCTCCGCGGACTCGCTGCGACGGTCGGCGACATCCTCGCCGACGCCCTGCGTCGTGGACGCTGTCGGAGCGCCTGCGCCAGTCGTCTGCGGAGTCTGCTCGTCCGCCGCGGCACCAGCAGAAGCCGCTGCTGCAGTGCCTGCCGAAGCCGCTGCTGCGAGGGAGCGGTCCGCGTCGGCGGCAGCTGCCCGTTCCGGGGACCCGGCCGCAGGCGCGCCGGCAGTGCTCGTCGGCTCCTGCGGCGCCGCCTCGGTGACGGTGATGCCGGTGATCCGGGAGAACTGGTCGGCCGCCTCGCCCTCGAGCGGGGCATGGACTTCGCAATTGGAGATGCGGCTCTGCTCATCGAAGCTGAGATCGGCGCTGCCGTCGGCGAAGAGCATGCGGACGCCGCCGTCGGGCAGAGCGGCCGTCGGAATCCCGCGCCGTTCGGTGTACGCCGTGAGCGCCGCCCGGTGATCGTCGACCGTCGTCTGCGTCAGCCCCTGCATGAGCGCCCGCACGGACGCCTTGACGGTGGGTTCGGGCAGGGCGAGGGCGGGGGAGTCGACGAGCACCCACACGGTCGTGCCGGCACCGGCGGCGGCCGGATAGTGCGCCCACTTGCCTGTCGCCTCCTTCGCCGCGAGCGTCAGCCGGAGGGCGAGCTCGTCGTCGAGGTCGATCTCCGGCGTGACGAGATCGCTGATGCCCTCCGCGGCACCGAACTTGCGCACCTCGTGGGCGAGGCCGACGACCGCCTCGGGGAACCCGTTGATGTTCTCCCAGCCCCACAGCCACGTGCCCTGCGAACTCGACTCGGAACCGACGAGGTGGGGACGGGTGCGCAGCGGCTGATCGCCCTCGACGTCGAAGGTGAGAGTCGGGTCTGCGGAGAAGTCCACCTCCCATGCGGCGCCGGCGATGACGCTGCCGAAGTGCGTCTGCATCTCGGTGGAGAGGAAGACGGCGCGATTGACGAGATCCTGCAGTGTTGTGCTCATGATTTCCAGCCTACGGGGACGTGTCGAAGATGCGAGGAGGCACGCGGAACCGGCGTCCGTGTCAGTGCCGCGTGGTCCACTGGATTCGAGAACAGTACCATGGCACGCTCTTCTCGAAGGAGGACGATCGATGTAGGATGGTTCGTTGCGCTCTTCCAACTCATGACGCCGTCATAACGGCTTCTCACCTCCAGGACGGACACTGTGGCACTTCTGCGCCTCACCTTGAAATACGCGAAATCCTATTGGCTCTTCATCGCCTTCGTCGTCATCCTCCAGCTGGCCTCGACGATCGCCGCTCTCTACCTGCCCAGCCTCAACGCCCGGATCATCGACGAAGGCGTCGCCGCCGGCAACACCGACTTCATCTGGTCGACGGGCATGACGATGCTCATCGTCTGCTTCGTCCAGGTCATCACCGCGGTCACCGCGATCTTCTTCGGCGCGCGCACCGCGATGGGCGTGGGCCGCGACATCCGCCGCGCGATCTACAGTCATGTCGACAGCCTCTCGACGCTCGAGGTGGGGAAGTTCGGCAGCGCGACCCTCATCACCCGCAACACCAATGACGTGCAGCAGGTGCAGATGCTCGTGCTCATGACGCTCAACTTCATGGTCTCGACCCCGATCATGTGCATCGGCGGCATCATCATGGCCCTGCGCGAGGATGCGGGGCTATCCTGGCTCGTCTGGGTCTCCGTGCCGACCCTCTTCATCGTCGTCGGCATCCTCGTCGTCCTCCTCATGCCGCTCTTCCGCCGCATGCAGGATCAGGTCGACGACATCAACGGCGTCCTCCGTGAGCAGATCACCGGCATCCGCGTCATCCGCGCCTTCGTCCGGGAGCCCTTCGAAGCCGACCGGTACGCCGACGCGAACCGCGCCCTGACCGAGACCTCCGTCAAGGTCGGCAACCTCTTCGTCCTCATGTTCCCGGCGATCATGATGATCCTCCACATCGCCACCGCCGCCGTGCTCTGGTTCGGCGGCCACCGCGTCGATGCGGGGCAGATGGAGGTCGGCTCGCTCACCGCGTTCCTCCAGTACCTCCTCCAGATCCTCGTCGCCGTGATGATGGGCGTGTTCATGATGATGATGATCCCGCGCGCCGTCGTCTGCGCCGAACGCATCTGCGAAGTCCTCGAGACCACCTCGTCGATGGTCGTCCCCGACGGCGTCGACGAACTCCCGCGCCGAGGCGAGCTGGAGTTCCGGAACGTCACCTTCGGCTATCCCGGAGCCGAGGTCCCCGTCCTCGAGGACCTCTCATTCACGGCACGGCCGGGTACGACGACGGCGATCATCGGGTCGACCGGATCCGGCAAGTCGACGATCGTCGGACTCATCCCGCGCCTCATCGACCCGCAGTCGGGGCAGGTGCTCATCGACGGGACTCCGGTCAGCGCCTTCAACCGTCACCAGCTCGCCGAGGTCGTCGGCCTCGTGCCGCAGAAGCCGTACCTGTTCTCCGGCACGATCGCCTCGAACCTGCGCTTCGGCAGCGAGCACGCCGACGACGCGCAGCTGTGGGAGGCGCTGGAGACCGCGCAGGCCGCGGACTTCGTCGCCGAGAAGCCGGGTGGGCTCGACGAGAGCGTGTCCCAGGGCGGCACGAACTTCTCCGGCGGACAGCGGCAGCGCCTCTGCATCGCCCGCGCGCTCGCTGCGAAACCGCTCGTCTACGTCTTCGACGATTCGTTCTCCGCGCTCGACGTCGCCACCGATGCCCGACTGCGCGACGCCCTGGCCGAGACGACGGGGGAGGCGACGGTCATCGTCGTCGCCCAGCGCGTCTCGACGATCCGCGACGCCGACCAGATCCTCGTCCTCGACGACGGGAAGATCGTCGGCCGGGGCACCCACGACGAACTGCTCGAGACGAACTCGACCTATCAGGAGATCGTCGAATCCCAACTGACCGCGGAAGGAGTGAACTGACATGGCGAAGAAGGATCCGACGACCGCAGAGACCTCAGGCACGACCGCTGCCGCCACCGCCGAGGCCGAACTCGCCGAGGACTTCATTCCCTCCGAAGCCGACGGAGACATGTTCGGCGGCACCCCGCCGCGGAAGGCCAAGCACTTCTGGCCCTCGGTCAAGCGCCTCTTCGGACTCATGGCCGAGGAGAAGGCCGGACTCGTCAAGGTCGTCCTCCTCGTCGTCGGCTCGGTCGTCCTCACCGTCATCGCCCCGAAGGTGCTCGGCAAGGCGATGGACGTCGTCTACTCCGGAGTCATCGGCGCCCAGCTGCCGGCGGGCGCGAACATCGAGGACATCATCGCCGGCGCCCGTGCCGAAGGCCGCGACGACTACGCCGACATGCTCGCGACTGCCGGTGTCGTCCCCGGTCAGGGCATCGACTTCACGGCGCTCGGGCAGATCATCATCATCGTCCTCCTCATGTACCTCGTCGCCTCGATGCTCATGTGGGCGCAGGGCTACATCCTCAACGCCCTCGTCATGCGCGTCGTTTACCGCCTCCGTGAGGACATCGAGCGCAAGATCAACCGGCTCCCGCTGCGGTACTTCGACACTCGCCAGCGCGGCGATGTCATGTCGCGGGTGACGAACGACGTCGACAACATCCAGCAGGCCCTCCAGCAGGCGTTCTCCCAACTCGTCCAATCCGCGCTGACGATCGTCGGCATCGGCGTGATGATGTTCATCGTCTCGTGGCAGCTCGCGCTGCTCGCCCTCATCGCCCTGCCGCTGTCGGCGATCATCGCCGGTGTCATCGGCTCCCAGGCGCAGAAGAAGTTCAAAGCGCAGTGGAAGTACACCGGTGAGGTCAACGGCCACGTCGAGGAGTCGTTCTCGGGGCTCGACGTCGTGCGGGCCTTCGGTCGTGACAAGGTCATGCTCGACGAGTTCGACCGCCGCAACGAAGAGCTCTACGCCGCATCCTCGGGGGCGCAGTTCGTCTCCGGGATGATCATGCCCTCGATGCAGTTCGTGTCGTACCTCAGCTACGTCCTCATCGCCGTCGCCGGCGGCCTGCGGGTGGCCTCGGGGCAGATGACACTCGGCGACGCCACGGCGTTCATCCAGTACTCGCGGGAGTTCTCGCAGCCGATCTCGGAGATGGCCGGAGTGGCGAACATGCTCCAATCCGGTGTTGCCTCGGCCGAGCGCACGTTCGAACTCCTCGACGCCGACGAGGAGGAGCCCGACGAGGCGACGGCCGCCCTGCCTCCGCGGACTCCCGGACGGGTCGACTTCTCGCATGTCAGCTTCCGCTACACCGCGGAGACCCCGCTCATCGAGGATGTCTCCTTCACCGCCGACCCCGGCCACACGGTCGCGATCGTCGGTCCCACGGGTGCCGGCAAGACGACGCTGGTCAACCTCGTCATGCGCTTCTACGAGCTCACCGGCGGGACGATCTACCTCGACGGGATCGACATCCGCGACCTCACCCGTGCCGACCTCCGGTCGCACGTGGGCATGGTGCTCCAGGATGCGTGGCTGTTCGAGGGCTCGATCCGCGAGAACATCCGGTACGGACGACTCGACGCCACCGACGAGGAGGTCATCGACGCCGCGAAGGCGACGATGGTCGACCGCTTCGTCCGTCAGCTGCCCGATGGCTACGACACCGTCATCGACGCCGACGGCGGCAGCGTCTCCGCCGGTGAGCGCCAGCTCATCACGATCGCCCGGGCGTTCCTCGCCGATCCCTCGCTGCTCATCCTCGACGAGGCGACCTCGTCGGTGGACACCCGCACCGAGCTGCTCGTGCAGCAGGCGATGGCCGCCCTGCGCACCGACCGGACGTCGTTCGTCATCGCACACCGGCTCTCGACGATCCGCGATGCCGACACCATCCTCGTCATGGAGAACGGTGCGATCGTCGAACACGGCAACCACGAGGAGCTCCTCGCCGCAGAGGGCGCGTACTACCGCCTCTACATGTCGCAGTTCCGAGGTGAGGACGCCGAGGAGCACTTCACCGCCGAGGTCCTCGCCGAGGCGGAGACCGAGCCGGGGATCGCCGCCGATGCTGCGGCGCTGGCTGAGGACGCCGGCGACGCCGCAGTGGCCGAGGAGGCTGCCGCTGGTCCGGAGGAGGCTGCCGCCGGGGCGCGGGAGTCTGCCGAGGTCAGGGATGAGCCCGGTGCGCGCAACGACGCGTCGACCGACGGGGGCGGTCGCTCAGAGGCCCAGCCGCCGCTCGGCGGGAGGGGAACGGACTGACCGACCCGCGGCGCTGACGACCGCTGAAGGCCCCCGAGGGACACGCTCGGGGGCCTTCGCCGTCCCCGACCAGCGGAGCGGCAGGCCTCGGCCCGTGAGTGCGCACACCCACTCCGCGGTGCGCATGTCAACAGGTTCACGTGGTAACGATTTTCGGGCTTCGACGGCGGGGTCTGCCGAATCGTGATGTCGGCATGGCGGCCTGTGCGATGTCCCCGGATCGTTCGACACCGACTGTCCGACGTCCTTCGGACCGACCGGAGAATCCGGCGCCACCTGGGACACCGGGTTGCCGGCGTGCGAACGGCGCCGAGGTCCGCGACGGACCCCACCGTGCGCGCCCATCATCCGAACAGTGACGAAACGATAACAGGATGCCGTGACCTGCATCACAGAATCGTCATGAACTCAATGTTCATAAGTCCCCAGTCGCGGCGCACAGACGTAGTGTCCTCGACAAGCAGCCACGAGCACCGTGGCAGCTCCAGGCCCCGCTGGAAGGACGATCATGAAACGCCTCATCCTCGCGACGACGGTGGCACTCGCCGTCGCCACCATGGGCTCCCTGCCGGCCGCCGCCTCCGTGGCAGCGGACGGAGCAGCGGGGCAGACGACTCTCATGGCGATGCCGGATCCCGACGGCAGCGCTGACGGCGGAACCCCGCCCGGCGACACCACGGACACCGGCACCGACACCGGTACGGACACCGGCACCGATGACTCCACGTCGCAGGGAACCGACGACTCCTCCGGCGGTGACATGAGCACCGCCGACACCTCGGGCAGCGACGACTCCACCGGCAGCGATGATTCGTCCGGTGCGACGGACGAAGCCGCGACCGATGGCTCCACCGATCCCTCGACCCCCGCCGAAGCGGACGTCGAAGGCACCCCCACCGAGACCCCGACGGAATCCCCCACAGATGAGCCGATCGACGCCACCATGTACCTCGAGTCCGATGAGGTCACCGTGTCGGACCTCAGCGACCCCGACAAAGGCATTCGCTTCTTCGTCGACGGTGTCCTCGAAGGAGATGGCATCGGATGGGGCGACGGCGACGGCAGTCACGCAACCGTGGACGCCGACGGTTCATTCACCGGTGTGTACTACACCGAGGCCGCGTACGAGCCCGGCGACACCGTCACGGTGACCGTCAGCGTTCAGCGCGGCGACCAGAACGAGACGTATTCGGCCAGCGCCACCGTCGTCGGTGACGAGACCGAGCCGCCGCCATCGGGCACGACTCTCGACATCACCCCGGGTTCGCAGCAGGTCTCCGACTTCCTCACCAGTGGTGTGACCGTGATGATGTCCGGCTGCCGGATGGATTCCGACGTCAACATCATGATCACCACCGCCTACGACCCGGATACCGTGGTCTTCGAAGCGAGCCAGGAAGCCGGCGAGGACACCGCCGCCGTGGTGACCTGGGTTCCCGAGGTCGGCGATACCGACCCGGACGCGTTCATCGGCCAGTACCTCGTCACGGCCGATTGCGGTGACATGTTCCAGGAGGGCACGTTCACGGTCACCGCGGACGGCGATGAGACCCTTGAGCCCACCCTCTCGGTCTGGCCGGAGACGATCTCCGGCGCCGACTTCGTCAACCGCGACAAGGGCGTGACGATGGCGGTCGTCGACTGCCTGGTCGCCGATGAGGTCCGCTTCCAGGTCTGGAACAGCAGCGACGTCCTCCTCTACGACCGGACGGCCCCGGCCGACGGCGGAGATGTCGCCGCGGTGCAGACCTACGGTTTGGAGAACGATCCCGCGGCGTACGTCGGGAAGTACACCGTCCAAGCCACCTGCGGCGACTACGTCATGAACAGCGGGTTCACGGTCACCGGCTCCGGTGGCGGTGGCGGCGGCGGTAACGGCGGGGGAGGTTCCGGCGGCGGCAACAACGGGTCGATGCCCCGCACCGGTGCAGAACTCACCGGTCTCGGCGCCGGCGCCATCCTCATCCTCGCAGGAGCGGGAGCGGTCCTCTTCGCCCGCCGCCGCGGACAGCTGAAGGGATGACAGAACTCCCGTCAGGTCGGTGACTCGTCCCGGCCGGACGGCGAAACGAGATCGGTCCCGGTCCCCGAGGTTGAGTCGGGGAACCGGGACCGATTCGCGTGTCTGCGCTCAGCGGGACGCGAGCAGAGTGCGCACGGCTGACGAGAAGAATCCCTGCCCGTCGACACCGGTGCTCGCGGGGCCGTAGCCGGCCTCGACAGCGTGCTCGGGGTGAGGCATGAGTCCGACGACGTTGCCCGCCTCATTCGTGATGCCGGCGATGTCGCGCAGCGAGCCGTTGGGGTTGAGACCCTGGTAGCGGAAGACGACGCGACCGGTCGTCTCGAGCTCGTCGAGCACCTCGTCGGTGGCAACGTAGCCGCCCTCGCCGTTCTTCAGCGGAATCGTGATCGTCTGGCCCTGCTCGTAGTCACCGGTCCACGCGGTGTCCGCGTTCTCCACGAGGAGATCCTGGTCGCGGCAGACGAAGTGCTGGTCCTCGTTGCGGATGAGCGCCCCGGGCAGCAGATGGGACTCGCAGAGGACCTGGAAGCCGTTGCAGATGCCGAGCACCGGCATCCCGGCGTTCGCGGCCGCGACGACGGCGTCCATGATCGGGGCGAAGCGGGCGATCGCCCCGGCCCGCAGGTAGTCCCCATAGGAGAACCCGCCGGGCAGGATGACCGCATCGACGCCGGAGAGCGTGGAGTCAGCGTGCCAGAGATTGACCGCCGAGGCGCCCGCGAGGGTGACAGCGCGGGCCGCGTCACGGTCGTCGAGGGTGCCGGGGAACGTGACGACGCCGATTCTCGGACCGGACGCCGACGCCGTCGCGGAGTCGGTTGCGGCGGTGGCCGTCATCAGGCGTCCTCGGCGACGCGGACGGCGACGACGTTCTCGATGACGGGGTTCGACAGGAGAGTCTCGGCGGCTTCGCGCGCCTGGGCGAGCACCTCGTCGGTGGCTTCTCCCTCGACCTCGAGTTCGAAGCGCTTGCCCTGCCTGACCTCACCGAAACCGGGGAACCCCAGTCGAGCGAGACCACCGGAGATCGCTTTGCCCTGCGGGTCGAGGATCTCGGGCTTGGGCATCACTTCAACGACGACACGTGCCATGCGTGTTTGACTCCTTCACAACGGGGCGCGGGAGCTCCTCCCGCGCTCGGGAAAAGTCTATCAAGCGCGCAGAGGAGCCCGGCCCGGCGGCTCAGGAGTCGAAGCCCATGCCGACGGCGTCGAGGACCTTGAGCAGCGGACCGCGCCGGCCCTGGTTCTCATCGGCCTTGATGAGAGCGTTCGTCGTCATCCTGATGCCGAGCCATGCCACCGGTTCGGGCGGGAACGGCAGCGGCCGCTTGCGCACCATCTCCAGCTGCGTCAGCTCGGTCTCCTCACCGGAGAGCAGGTCGAGCATGACGGTGCCGGCGAACCGTGAGGCGCCGACGCCGAGGCCGGTGAACCCGGCCGCCATCGCGACCTTCCGGTCATAGGCGGTGACGAAGAACGCGAAGAACCGGGAGCACGTGTCGATGGCCCCACCCCATTTGTGGGTGAACTTCACGTCCGCCAGCTGCGGGAACGTCTCGTAGAAGTGCCGGGCGAGGGTTTCGAAGGTCGCCTGGTTCTGGTCGTACTTCCACGACACCTGCCGCCCGTAGTGGTAGACGGCGTCCCAGCCGCCGAAGAGGATGCGGTTGTCGGCCGTGAGTCGGTAGTAGTGGAAGCGGTTCGCGCAGTCGCCGATGCCCTGCCGGCCCTCCCAGCCGATCGCCGCCATCTGGTCGTCGCTGAGGGGTTCCGTCATCAGCGCATAGTCGTAGACGGGCACGGTGCGGAGGCTCGCCCGCTTGAGGAGGGAGGGGAAGACGTTCGTCGCCAGTGCCACCCGCTGCGCCGTGATCGTCGCCGCCCCGGCTGCCGTGGCGGCACCGGAGACCGGTTCGGTGCTCACCGCGACCGTCTGCTTCCGGTCGCTGACGTCGGTGACCTTCGTGCCCTCGTAGACCTCGACGCCGAGGTCCCGGATGACGCGCAGCAGCTCCCAGCACAGCTTCGCCGGGTTGAGCATCGCGACCTCCTGTGAGTCCCACAGCGCGCCCTTGTACGTCGGGGACTTCACGACCGTCGCGAGCTCCTCCTGGGTGAGGAAGACGAACCCGGCGTCGGGGTCGTGGGCCTCCCGCAGGCCGGGGACCTGGTAGTCCTCGGTCGCGACGTCGAGCTCGCCGGTGCGTTCGAACTCGCAGTCCATGCCGTAGCGGGAGACGGCGGCCTCGATCGCGTCGAGGTTCTCCCGGCCGAGGGCTGCCAGGCGCTCGTTCTCCGCCGGCAGATGCGACTCCCCGTTGTCGTAGCCGTGGGTGAGGCTGGCGGCGCAGAACCCGCCGTTGCGGCCCGAGGCCGCCCAGCCGACGGTGTTCGCCTCGAGGAGGACGACGTGCCGGTCGGGGTCGCGCTCCTTCGCCTGCAGGGCGGTCCACAGCCCGGTGAACCCGCCGCCGACGACGACGAGATCGGCCTCGAGATCCCGCGCCAGCGGCGGCAGCGGCTGCGGCCGGGCGTCGGTGTCGAGCCAGAACGGAACGGTGGAGGCGTCGGCCAATGCGGCTTTGACGTCCATGTCACTTCGCTTTCTGCCTTGCGGCATCGCTTCTGCCTGCCGACGGTCGGTCCGCCGGACGGCACTGGTGGTGCTGGTACTGGTGGTGCTGGTGGTAGGGGTGCTGGAACTGATCGTCGACGGCGGGGATGCGCACCGCCTCGGCGCTCATCCTGCCATGGTCTTGATGATCTCCGTCGAACTGCCGCCGGCCTTGCGGAGGACGAAGGCGACGAATGCCAGGGCGGCGAGGGTGAGTAGGAACATCACCGTCGAGATCGCCGCGACCTCGGGGCGCAGTGCGACTCGGACGGCGGAGAAGATGTAGACCGGCCACGGGGTGTAGCCGGGCTGCTGCACGAAGCTCGAGAGGATGGTGTTGTCGAGACTGACGGTGAACGACATGAGGGCTCCGGCGAGGATGCCCGGCGCGGCGATCGGCAGGGTGATGTCCCGGAACTGCCGCCACGGGCTCGCGCCGAGGTCCGCCGCGGCGTCCTCGAGTTCGGAGTCGATGCCCGCGAGCCGGGCGCGGACGATGAAGGTGACGATCGCCATGGAGAACATCGCGTGGGAGATGATGAGGCGCACGAGGCCGTTGTTGAGCGGTGTCAGCCCCCAGTCGACGCCGAGGGTGACGAACCACGGCAGGAACGAGATGCCGTCGACGATCTCCGGAGTGACAAGGGTCAGGGCGAGGACGCCGGTGAGCCCGAGCGCCCACCAGGCGCCCTTCGGCGCGCGGGCGAGTGCCACCCCTCCGAGGGTGCCGAAGACCGTCGAGACGATTGCAGCGCCGACGGCGGCCTGGAGGCTGGTCACGACCGAGGAGATGATGATGTCGTTGTTGAGGCCGGCGATGTAGGCGTCGAGCCCGAAGCCGCGGAAGTTCGCGAGCACCCTGCCGGTGTTGAACGAGTACGCGATGATGACGGCGATCGGAATGAACAGGTAGATGAAGACGAGGATGCCCCAGACATGGAGGCCGATGTCAGTGGGTGTCCTCCTGGCGAACGTGTTCTTCTTCGACATGTCAGACCTTCCCGTCCGTCAGCGGCACACTGCCCAGCCGCGCCGCGATCCTCTGTCCCACCCAGAGCAGGGCGAAGCCCAGACCGACGACGGCGAGGGTGGCGATGATGAGGATCATCGCCATCGCCGCTCCGAGCGCCCAGTTCTGGGCCGTGTTGAATTGGTTGGCGATGAGCTGCCCGATCATCGACCCGCTCGCTCCGCCGAGGACGGTGGCGGTGACGTAGTCGCCGTTGAGCGGAATGAAGACCAGCAGACATCCGGAGACGATGCCAGGCATCGCCATGGGCAGGGTGACCCGGAGGAACGTCGTCACCTTGCCGGCGCCGAGGTCGTAGCTGGCTTCCCGCAGCTTCTTTCCCGAGGCGTCGATGGCGACGAACAGCGGGAGGATCATCAGCGGCAGGTAGTTGTAGACGACGCCGATCTGAACCGCCGCGCGAGTGTAGAGGATGTCGAGGGGCGCATCGAGAAGACCGATGCCCTGCATCCACTGCGAGAGGAAGCCGTCCGGGGAGAGCATGATCTGCCAGCCCAGGGTGCGGACGAGGAAGTTCGTCCAGAAAGGGACCATGACGAGGGCGAGGGCCAGTGACCGGTGGGCGGGGGAGACCTTGATCGCCAGCCAGTATGCGAAGGGCAGTGCGATGAGCAGGCACAGCAGCGTGCCGAGGATTGAGATCCGCAGGGTCGCGAAGAACGTCGTGACGAAGCTCGCCGACAGAGCTTCGGGATAGCGGTCGAAGGAGAGCTGGTCAGTGGCGACTGCGGTGAACTGGTCGGGCTTGTAGCCGAAGCTGTAGAAGATGACCAAGGCGACAGGGATGATGAAGAAGAAGAGCGCGTACGCCCACGTCGGGAACGACATTGCAGAGGCGCCGAAGATGCGAGCGGAGAGCCGCCTGGTTCGTGACGCTGCCGTGCCGCCCTGCTCTGTTCCTCTGCGATCGGATGCCGCCTCGGCGGTGCCGTCGGTCAGCGGCTGGGAGGATGTGCTCATGCTCCGCTCCTTGCCTGTGCGTCGGCGTAGATCTGGGTTCTGATCTGATCTGCCGGGGTCTGCTTGCTCGGCTCCAGTCGGTCGAGGACCTCCTGGGTGGGGAAGATGAGGTCCTGTTCGCTGAGGTCGGCCTGCTTGGCCGCCTCCGCCAGACCCTTCGTCCCGATCGGATAGCCGATGTAGTCGAGCTGGTCGACTGCGGTCTCCGGGGAGATCATCTGGTTGATGAAGGCGTGCGCGGAGTCCGGGTGGGGTGCACCCGTGGCGATCGACCAGTTGTCCATCCACAGGTTTGCCGAAGGAGTGGGGAACACGAACTTCCAATCGTCGGGGTTCGGGACTTCCGACAGCCCCTGCCTGGCGTCGCCGTTGAACGCCTGGAGGAGAGTGAAGCTGCCCTGGATCATGCCGGTGGCGACATTGCCGATGTAGGCCTTCGTGTTCGGGGCGAGCTGGTCGACGACGATTGCCCGGGCCTCCTCGAGCTCGCTCTCGTCCTCGGTGTTGAGGCTGTATCCGAGGGCGGCAAGGGCGATCGCGCTGACTTCCCAGGGGTCTTCGAGCAGCGAGGTCGTGCCCGCGGCCTCCTGCTGCGCGGTGTCGATGAAGTCCTGCCAGCTGGTCAGGTCTCGCGGGATCGTCGTCGTGTCGTAGACGAATCCCGTCGTTCCCCATGCTTTGCAGATCGAGTACTCGTTCTCGGGATCGAAGTACTGGCGAGTGAAGTTCGGATCCATGTGGGCGAAGTTCGGGATGAGCGAGAGGTCGAGTCGCTGGAGCAGATTGTGGTTGAGCATCTGCGGGATGTTCGACCCCGTCGGGACGACGACGTCGTAGCCCGACGTGCCCCGGGACGTCGAGAGCTTAGCGATGAGCTCCTCGTTCGATCCGTACGAGTCGACCTGGACGAGGACGTCGTACTCATCCTTGAAGGCTTCGATGAGGTCGGGGTTGTCGTAGTCGCCCCAGGAGTAGAGGTTGAGCTTCGACTCGAGCTCACCGTCGACGGGAGGAGACGCCGCCATCTTCGTTGTCCTCCCGCACGCGCTCAGAGCCCCGAGGCCGACGACGCCGAACCCGGCGAGCACGGCACGCCGGCTCAGCCGCTTCGCCGCCGCCCGCGGCGCCAGGAAGTGCACATCGGGCATCTCAGGCACCGTCCTCTGCGCCGTAGACAGCTACGGCGTCGGCATCCCAGCTGAGATCGACCTCGGCGTCGGCGCCGAGGACCGGCTGGCCGGCTGCGGGAACCCGGGCAAGGATCTCGTCGTTGTCGCCGACGACGACCATGTACTGGACGACATCGCCGAGGAACGATGTCGACAGCACCCGTCCGCGCGCGGCATTCGGCCCCGGCACCTCACCGCGGGCCGGGGACACCCGCATCCGTTCGGGACGGATCGCCACCCGCACGCGGTCACCGACGTCGAGCTGCCGGGTCGTACCCGTCGCCGAGGCGGGGCGGGCCTCGCGCTGCGTCGTCTCCATCACCGTGTTCGCCGTGCGCAGCGTCGCGAATTCTCCGTCGAGGGAGGTCACCTCGGCGGGCACGAAGTTCTGCTTGCCGATGAAGCCGGCGACGAAGCCGTTGGCGGGGTCGGCGTAGATCTCCTCACCGGACCCGATCTGCTGAATGACGCCGTCGTACATGACGACGATGCGATCGCTCATCGCCAGGGCCTCCTCCTGATCGTGGGTGACGAAGACGAAGGTGGTGTCGAGCTTGGCATGCAGGCGTTTGAGCTCAAGCTGCATCTCTTCGCGCAGCTTCCGATCGAGGGCCGACATCGGTTCGTCGAGGAGGAGGACCTGGGGTCGGTTGACCAGTGCCCGTGCCAGAGCGATGCGCTGCTGCTGTCCTCCCGAGAGCTGTTCGGGCTTGCGGTCGGCGAACTCCTCCATCCGCACGAGGGAGAGCGCATCGCGAACGCGGTCGGCGATCTCAGCCTTCGGTGTCTTCGACTGCTTGAGGCCGTAGGCGATGTTGTCGGCGATGTTCATGTGGGGGAAGAGCAGATACGACTGGAACACGGTGTTGACGGGGCGTCGGTGCGGTGGCAACGCGACGATGTCCCGGCCGTCGAGGAGGATCTGCCCCGACGTCGGGGCTTCGAATCCGGCGATCATCCGCAGCAGTGTTGTCTTGCCGCAGCCCGATGGGCCGAGCAGCGAGAGGAACTCTCCCTGACGCACCCCGAGGTCGAGCTTCTCGATGGCGGTGTTGTCACCGAAGGTCTTCTTCACCCCGCGGATCTCGAGGTGGGAGATCTCGGTGGGTGACGGCGGAGCCGCCGTGGTGTCTGTGGCAGCGGTCATGATGGCCTTTCTTCAGGGGTGGGGGCTCTTCAGGGGTGGTGGGCTGTGTCAAGTTTCGTA
>NZ_SCMW01000067.1:0-16516 GCF_005502845.1 Brevibacterium sp. 2SA
ACCCCACCCTGCGAAGGAGACATCATGACGACCCCCTTTCCCACCGCGACGATCACCGGCTACCCCCGCATCGGCCGCCGGCGCGAACTCAAGACCGCGCTCGAACGGTTCTGGGCCGGCCGTATCGACGCCGACGAATTCGCCCAGTCCGTGCGCGCCCACCGCGTCCAGACCTACCACCGGCTGGCCGAACTCGGCCTCACCGAGGACTACGCGATCCCCGCAACCTACAGCCACTACGATCACGTCCTCGACACCGCGCTCACCGTCGGCCTCATCCCGTCGGCGACGCTGGGCACAGACTTCGACCTCGGCGAATACTTCGCCCTCGCCCGCGGCACCGCCGACCGCTCGCCCCTGGAGATGACGAAGTGGTTCGACACGAACTACCACTACCTCGTCCCCGAGCTCGAGGATTCGACGCAGTTCAAGGCCCACCCGCAGCACCTCCTTACGCTCGTCTCCGAGGCGCGCGCCGCCGGGCACCGGGTCCGTCCCGTCCTCGTCGGCCCGGTCACGCTCCTCACCCTCGCGAAGACCGCACCGGGCACGACGACGGCGCCGCTGGACCGCCTCGACGAGCTCACGGCCGTCTACCTCGATGTCATCAGCGTCCTCGCCGCGGCCGGCGTCGAATGGGTGCAGATCGACGAACCCGCCCTCGTCGCCGATGCGCACGAGTCAAGCGATGACGAACTCGCCGAGGCGGCCGCCCGGGTCTACGGCACGCTGACCTCGGCACTCACGCACACGAAACTTCTCGTCACCACCCCGTACGGTTCGCTCCAGGCGGGTCTGCCGGCACTCGCGCACTCCGGGATCGCCGCCCTCGGGGTCGACATCTCCGCGGCCACCCGCCGCCTCGATCCCACCTGGCTCGACCGGATCGCCGCCGAGGTGCCCGCGTCGGTCCGCCTCGTCGCCGGAGTCATCGACGGTCGCAACGTCTGGGCCGACGACCTCACCGCGACCCTCGACGTCCTCACCGGGCTGGGTCGGGATGAGGTGAGCGTCTCGACGTCGACGTCCCTGCTCCACGTCCCCCACACGGTCGCCGACGAGCCGAATCTCCCCGTCGACGTCGCCGGGTGGCTCTCCTTCGCCGAGGAGAAGGTCACCGAGGTCGAAGCACTGGCCGCCGCCCTCCGTGACGGCCCGCAGGCCCGCCCGACGGCGTTCGCCCGGGCCGACCGGGCGCTGCGCACGCGCCGCGAATCCGCCCGGGTCCACAACCCGGCCGTGGCCGCGCGCGTGTCCGCGGTGGCCGGCCACGACGGTCGCCGCGGCGCGGCAGCCGACCGGGCCCTCGCCCAGGAGGCCATCGCCGTGCCGGTGCTGCCGACGACGACGATCGGTTCGTTCCCCCAGACCGCCGAGGTGCGACGGGCCCGAGCCGACCATCGTGCGGGGCGGATCGACGCCGAGGCCTACGAAGCGGCAATGCGGGCGGAGATCGACCGTGCCGTCGACCTCCAGGAGCGCCTCGGACTCGATGTCATCGTCCACGGCGAACCCGAGCGCAACGACATGGTCCAGTACTTCGCCGAGCACCTCGACGGGTTCGCGACGACGGAGAACGGCTGGGTCCAGTCCTATGGGTCCCGCTGCACGCGGCCGCCGATCCTCTTCGGCGACGTCTCCCGCCCGGAGCCGATCACCGTCGCCTGGTCGACGTACGCGGCGTCCCGGACGACGAAGCCGGTCAAGGGCATGCTCACCGGCCCGGTGACGATCCTCGCGTGGTCGTTCGCCCGCGAGGACGTCACCCTCCAGGAGTCCGCGGACCAGATCGGGCTGGCGCTGGCCGATGAGGTCGCCGACCTCGAAGCCGCGGGCATCGGCATCATCCAGGTCGACGAGCCGGCGCTGCGTGAACTCCTGCCCCTGCGCCGGGCCGATCGCGCGTCCTACCTCGACTGGTCGGTCCGCTCGTTCCGCCTCGTCGCAGCTCAGGCGGCGCCGGCCACGCAGATCCACACCCATCTGTGCTATTCGGAGTTCGGGGAGATCATCGAGGCGATCGACGCCCTCGACGCCGACGTCACGAGCATCGAAGCCGCCCGCTCGCGCATGGAAGTGCTCGCCGACATCGCCGCGGCGGACTTCGCCCGCGGCATCGGGCCGGGCATCTACGACATCCACTCCCCCAGGGTGCCGAGCGTCGTCGAGCTCACCGAGCTCATCGAGACCGCGCTCGAGTCCGTCGACGCCAGGCGGCTGTGGATCAACCCCGACTGCGGGCTGAAGACCCGCGGGTACGCCGAGGTGGAGCCGGCTTTGGCGAACCTCGTGGCGGCACGGGATGCGGTGCTGACCGGCGTCCGGGCAGGCCAGGCCCCCGGGTGATCCCGGGCTGAGTCGCGCTCACGCTTCGGCGGTGCGGGTCCCCCACAGGGCATGGGCGGCGAGATCGGCCGCGCGCAGCAGCCGCTCGCGGCTCATGCCCTGGTTCGATTGGGCGGAGAGTCCCAGCCACACGGCCTGCACGGCGTCGGTGAGCGCTGTCGGGGACGCGTCGGCCGGCAGATCGCCGTCCTCGACGGCCCGGGTGAATCGGGCGTGGAGCAGCCGCGCGTTCTCCGTCTGCATGGCGCTGATGATCTCTCCCGCGTCGCTCGCGTCCGCCGAGTCCGTGATGATCGCGCTCGTCACCATGCACCCGGGATGGTCCGCGGGATCCTGCGTGAACTCGATGATCGACTCCCGCAGCAGCGTCTCGACGACCTCGCCGATCGCATCCGAAGCAACGGCTCGCCGGTAGATCTCGGCATAGCGGTTCGCGTAGACCTCGACCGCCTCGGCGAAGAGACCGGCCTTGCTCCCGAAGGCGGCGTAGAGACTCGAACTCGAGATGCCGATCGCCGAGGTGAGCGCCCTCGTCGACGTGCCGGAATACCCGTGACGCCAGAACAGCCGCGCCGCCTCGAGCAGCGCCTGGTCCCGTTCGAAGGCCGGAGGCCGTCCACGCATCATCCTTGAATTCTAGAGCAGTCGGTCCATAATTGATTTATGGAGCAGATGATTCAGAAAGCGATTCCTCTTGCCGACGGCCATCTCACCGTCGACGTCTACGGCGATCCCGAGGGCGATCCGGCCGACTCGCTCGTCGTTCTCCCGGGGGTGATGAGCGATGCGCGGGCGTGGCGCCGGTTCGCCGCGGCGCTCACCACCTGGGCGCGCGTCATCGTCGTCAATCGGCGCGGTCGGGCCCCGTCATCGGAGCTGCCGGAGGGTCATTCACTTCTCACCGAGGTGGCCGACCTGGGCGCTGTCCTCGATGCCTTCGCTGCCCGGCAGCTCTTCGCGTGGAGCTTCGGCGGACTCGTCGGCCTGCACGCGGCCAACGACCGCCGCCTCGACCACGTCATCGCCTACGAACCCGTCATGGCGCCCTTCGGAGAACACGCACTGCCAGCGCTCGAGGCAGCCCATGAGGCCGCGGACTGGGACGCGGCCGTCGAGATCATCAACGTCGACGTCTCGGGATTCGACGCCGACCATGTCGCGGGCCTGCGCGCGAACGAACACGCGTGGCGGATGCTCGAGGAGCTCGCACGCCCTCTCTACCCGGAGCTGCGCGCGATCGCCACCGCCTCGGTGCCGGCCGAGTTCGGGGCCCGAGCGCACCGCATCGATGTCCTCATCGGGGAGGACGACCTCGGCGCCGCCCCCTATGGGACGAGCGTCGCCGACGTCCTCAGCCTCACCCCGCGGGCACGCACCCACACCGTGCCCGGCCAGGGGCACATGGCGCATCTCGAGGATCCCAGCGGTCTCGCGGCCCTCGTCGACACCCTGCGGTGAGCTACGCTCCGCGCGGCAGCTCGGTGGGGATGTAGTAGAGGCCCTTCGAGTCCTCTTCGACGCTGACATGAAGGCGATCGTCGACGCGGACGAAGTCGCTGACCTTGATCGTGCCCTTCTCCCCGCTGAGCTCGCGCACCGCGAACGCGGGGATGAGGCCCTGACGGCCGTCGGAGTCCACGGCGAGCGCGTACTTCGGGCCGGTCGCCCGGACCCGAACGTCGACGGCACGGCGTTCCTCGGCGCCGGCGAGCACACCGGCCTCGGGCTCCGGATTCGTCAGCGCCGAGAGCTCGACGGCCAGGGTGCCGGCCATCTCGTCGACGGTTGCGAGCATGTTCGCCATCGCGCGGGCGAACTCGCCGTGGAGTTCGCTCGGCTTCATCGCCGCGCCCGGCTTGTACATGTCCTCGTGCGTGAGCTCGCCCCACGCATCCTGCAGCCGCGTCTTCACCTGGACCTCCGCGTACACCGGTTCCCCGTGGTCGGAGGGGATGCGCAGGGTGACGTGGCACGCGCGGTAGCCGCTGGCCTTCGGGTGATCGACGTAGTTCTTCTCTTCGATGAGTTCGAACGCTCCCAGCTGCGCGGGGTCGCAGAGGGAGGTGAACATCATCTTCTGGTCCCGCGGGGACTTGCAGAGGACCTTGACCCCGACGATGTCCCTGATCTGGTCTTCGACATCGATCGCCGAGGTGACCGTGACGTCCGGTTCGGCAGCGACCTTCTCTGCGAGCTTGGCGAGGGTGCGCGCCGGATCCTTGATCCGGTGACCGTCGACGTCGAGTCGCGAGATGTCCTTGTCCTTGAGCAGGCCCCGCTGCTGCTCCTTGAGCCAGACCTTGATCCGCGTCGCCGTCGCCTCCCACACGTCGAGCCGCTCAGCGTAGGCGGCATCGACGTGTCGTCGGAGGTCGGAATCGGCGTTCACGCGGGGTCGGCTCAGTGACCGGAGACGGGCGCCGAGGCGGTTGCAGCGTGGTCGCGGGCGGCGGCCAGCATGCCCTCGCGGGTGGCGATCTTCACCCGTTCACGGCCCTCGACGGCTCCGGCGGCCCGTTCGGCGGCATCGAGCCGGTGGTAGCCCTGCCAGTCGACGAACTCGACGCCCTTGGCCTGCAGCAGTTCGACGATCGAGTCCTCGGCGGGAGCGACCGGCTCGGCGAGCACGCCGGCGGCGCGGTCGGCGAGGATGTGGGAGATCGTCTCGAGGGCATCGCCCTTCGTGTGCCCGATCAGGCCGACCGGGCCCCGCTTGATCCACCCGGTGCTGTAGACGCCGGCGACGACATCGGACTCGGCCGCCTCGCTCTGATCCACGGCGTCGACGACGCGCCCCTCATGGTTCGGGATCACCCCGCGGCGCGGATCGAACGGCAGCTGCGGCAGTGCGGAGCCGGCATAGCCGACGGCGCGGTAGACCGCCTGGACCGGCCAGTCGACGAACTCGCCCGTGCCCCGGACGTTCCCCGTCCCATCGAGCTCCTGACGCTCCGTGCGCAGAGCCTCGACCTTCCCATCGCCGAGGATCTCCGCGGGTGCGTGAAGGAAGTGCAGATGCAGCCGACGCTTCGCCCCGGTGGGTTCGCGCATCGTGAAATCGGTCAGCGTCTTCGCCACCTGCTTGACCTGATTCGATGACTCGATCGCCGCCATCGACCCCTCATCGAACTCGAAGTCCTCCGGGTAGACGATGACATCGACGTCGGCGACATGGCCCAGCTCACGCAGCTCGAGCGGGGTGAACTTCGCCTGCGCCGGGCCCCTGCGCCCGAAGACATGGACGTCCGTGACCTTCGAGGACTTCAGACCCTCGTACACGTGGTCCGGGATCTCCGTGACATGCATGTCGTCGGCCTGCTTCGCCAGCACGCGAGCGACGTCGAGTGCGACGTTGCCATTGCCGATCACCGCGACCTGCTCGGCCTCGAGCGGCCAGTCCTGGCTCACATCGGGGTGGGCGTCGTACCAGTTGACGAAGTCCGCCGCACCGTAGGAACCGGGGAGGTCGACGCCGGGGAGGTCGAGCGGGGCATCGACGAAGCAACCGGTGGAGAAGATCACGGCGTCGTAGCGATCGGTGAGCTCGTCAAGCGCGATGTCGACTCCGTACTCGACGTTGGAGAACATCCGGATGTCTCCCCTGTCGAGGACCTTGATCAGGGCGTTGATGATGCCCTTGATCCGCGGGTGATCCGGCGCCACCCCGTACCGGACCAGCCCGAACGGCGTCGGCAGACGCTCGAAGAGATCAATGCTGACGTCGAAATCACGCTCAGCCTTCGTCAGCAGATCAGCCGCATAGATTCCGGCAGGACCGGCACCCACAATGGCCACACGGAACGGACGAGTCATTCTCACACCTCTCTAGACATTCGGATACGATTCTATCGCCTATATAGGTTCTCCTAACACTCACGTGACGAACCTCGCACGTGTTCCGCCCTAGACTTTCGTGGCTCATCGCGTTTGAGGGTGTACAAGGGGTCTGAACCCACCGGCTTCGAGCAGGCTCCGGGCGATGTAGTTGGTCAGGTTGCGAAAGCCCAGGGCCGAGCCGCGGAGATGCTCCAGGCGGCCGTTGATGGCCTCCGTCGGCCCGTTGGAAGTGCCGGGCCGGTCGAAGAACGCGAGGACGTCCGCGGCGCGATGCTTGAGGGTGCGGCCGAGCTTGCCTAACTCGATGAGTGGGGGCGGAACCCCGCTGGCGAGGGAGTCGATCACGGCCTGCATCGCCATCTTCCCAATCTTCCTGTCGGGCTCGCGGTAGGCGGCGATCATGCGCTGGTAGATGCCCCAGGTCGCCTCGACCTCGACGTGGTCCTCGACGGCGAACAGCACGTTCAGGCGGTCCCGTTGTCGATCGGTGAGTAGGCCCGCGCCGGTGTGGAGGGTGCGGCGAGCCTTGTAGAGCGGGTCATTCTTCCGTCCTCTTCGTCCGTGGAGGTGCTGTTGGACACGCCTGCGGCAAACGTCGAGGGCGTCGCCGGCAAGGCGGACGACATGGAACGGATCCATCACGGCCGTCGCCTTCGGTAGCTCTTCGGTGGCGGCGGCCTTGAACCCGGTGAACCCGTCCATCGCGACGACCTCGATGCCGTCCCGCCATGCCCTCGGCTGATCCGCGAGCCATCGCTTGAACACCGCCTTCGAGCGCCCCTCGATCATGTCCAGCAGCCTGGATGGGCCCGTCTTGTAGCGCACCGGGGTGAGGTCAATGATGACGGTCACGTACTTGTCACCGCGGCGGGTGTGGCGCCAAACGTGCTCATCGACGCCGATCACGCGGACACCGTCGAACCGGCCCGAGTCATCTATCAATCGCTGGCGCCCCTCCGCGAGGACCGCAGCGTTCGCGGCGCTCCAGGAAACCCCGAGACCAGCGGCGACTCGGGTGACGGTGAGGTGGTCAAGAACGACGCCCTGGAGCGCCCACGTCAAGCCGGTGCGGGAGATCTTGGCACGCGGGCGTGCCGCCGCAGTGGTGTCCTGCCGCCATGTAGACCGACAGTGATCGCAACGGTACCGACGCACTCGCACCATCAAAACAGTGGGCCGATGCCCGAACGGTTCATGCGCGAGACGCCGAATGACTGTGTCTCGCGCCTTTCCTTCCGCACCACACTTTCGGCACCACGGATCTGCCTCCGCGACACGGCATTCGATCGTCGCCCGATTCAGCTCAAGCCGCTGGCCCACGGCTACGAGCCCCAGCTCATCTAGACGACAGAAAGTGGTCAGATCCGGCTTCCCGAACGTAGTGCAGGGCATGTGAAGGGCTCTCGGGGCGATGAACTTGAAGAACCAACGTTTCCCGTAGGACTTCGGTATCTCTCTGGTAGACAGACGAGTCCAGCCCGCCGGGATTTCAATCGAGCAGATCCTGAAAAGCGCTACGGCAAGACGGCGATGGCTTCGATCTCGATGAGAAGGTCTGGTTCTCCGAGTGCAGCCACACCCAGCAGTGTGATGGGGCGGACGAGATCGAGCCCCAAGCGCTCCGCTGCTCGGACAGCGCCTTCCCCGAGCTTGGCCATCTTGCTGGGTTCGTAGTCAACGATGTAGATCGTCAACTTGGCGATATCGTCGAACTGGCCCCCGGCAGCGGTGACAGCAGCATTCAGGTTGACGTAGACCTGCTCGGCCTGCGCGGATAGGTCACCATCGCCGATCAGCTGACCATGAGCATCGTGCGCCACCTGGCCGGAGATGAAGACGAGCCTGGATCCTTCAGCAATGGAGAGCTGCGCGTAGACCTCGGGCTGCGACAGCGTGTCTGGGTTGAGCAGTTGGACCGGCATCGAGACTCCTCTTTTGGTAACACTGCTATTTAATAGCAGCGCTATAGACTGGTCAAGTGGCTCGCCCCTCCCGACCTGAGATCCGTGATCTGCTCATCGAACGCGCCGCGGGGATGCTGACGCGCCGTGAGGAGATCACTTTGCGCAAGCTCGTCAAGGGGACGGGCCTCTCGACGATGTCTGTCTACACCTACTTCAATGGCATGCCAGGCCTGCTGGGTGCTGTCAGACAAGAGGGCTTCAGCCGGCTGTCAGCAAGCCTTGCCCGGTTAGCAGATACCTCAGATCCGGTTGCCGACCTCGCGGCGGCCGGTGCGGCGTATGCGGTGGCGGCCGAAAACAGTCCCGAACTCTATGCGTTGATGTTCGATGGTTCGTTGCCACTACCCGACGATCGGGCAGCTGACGCCACGCTGATGCATGTAGTCGATGTGGTGCGCCGATGCGTCGAGGCGCGGAGGTTCACGGCGGAGACGGACGCGCTGACCCTAGCTCGAGAGTTATGGATGTTCGGCCATGGAGCCTGCATGTTGTTCGTGGCGCGAGTGATGAGCTTCGACGAGGTCGAACCGGTTGTGCGTTCAGGCCTGGTGCGCCTGTATTCCGCGGCAGGTGATGACCCAAAGCTCGCGGCTCACTCTGTGACTCAAGGGTGGGAAGCTGTCGTCGACGCGAAGTGACACGGCAAGGAACGTCTCGGTCTTCTCCCTCGCACAGCACTGACACCCCCTTGGAAGCTCGACGCTACGAGGGATGTTCCGGGCAACAGCTACACTCTCGTTCGCGAAGAGCCACTTTCGTTGTGAACACTCCTGCCGCTCCTGACGACAGCGCCTTCCGGCGCCTCGGACTCATCTACGGCTCGTCGGCGTACCTGCTCTGGGGTCTGCTCCCGCTGCTCTTCGCCGCCGCGGCTCCGACGAGCGCGCTCGAACTCGTCGCCAACCGGGTGATCTGGGCGCTCATCATCTGCGCGATCCTCCTCGTCTTCGCCCGCGGCTTCGCCCGGACGTGGGCGATCATGCGCTCGGGCAGGACGTTCTGGCTGCTCGCGCTGGCCGCGGTGCTCATCGCGATCAACTGGACGACGTTCATCTACGGCATCGACACCGGTCACCTCGTCGAGATCTCCCTGGGCTACTACCTCAATCCGCTCATCTCGATCGGCCTCGGCGTCGTCTTCCTCGGGGAACGGCTGCGGCACCTGCAGTGGGCGGCCGTCGGTTTCGGGCTCGTCGCCGTCATCATCGTCGGCCTCGGGCTCGGCCGCGTGCCCTACCTGGCGTTCTCCGTGGCCCTGTCGTTCGGGTTCTACGGGCTCGTGAAGAACAAGGTGGGAGGCAGGATCGGCGCGCTCGAGGGGATGACGGTCGAGACGGCGATCCTCGCCATTCCCAGCCTCGCCTACCTCGGCTTCCTCGCCGCGGCCGGCACGCAGACGTTCACCGGCTTCGGCGCCCTCCACGTCGTCATCGTCCTCGCGACGGGACCGGCGACGGCGATTCCGCTCATCCTCTTCGGTGCCGCCGCCAGACGGATCCCCCTGTCGTGGATCGGCATGCTCCAGTACATCGCACCGACGCTGCAGTTCATCATCGGCATCACCATCCTCGGCGAGTCGATGTCGGTGACCCGGTGGATCGGCTTCCTCATCATCTGGATCGCCGTCATCCTCCTGTGCACGGACATGATCCGGCAGAGCCGCCGGCCCCCGACGACGGGGTGATCAGCGCGAGCGGGAGACCACGGAGTCGGCGAACTCGAAGAGGGAGTCCTTGACGATGCCCTCCGGCAGCGGGGCCAGCGCCTCCTTGGCCGCCTGCGACCAGCGCACCGCCTCGGCGCGGGCCTCATCCGTCACCGGATGGGCGGCGAGCGCGGCACGGGCGGTCTCGAGCGCCTCATCCGAGCTGAGATCGGCGTCGAGGAGACCGACGATGCGCACCGCCTCGGCGTCGCCCTTCTCCGCTGCGGCACGCACGTAGAGCACGGGCAGGGTGGGGACACGTTCGCGCAGGTCGGTGCCCGGCGTCTTCCCCGACTGGGAACCGGTCGTCGTGAGGTCGATGATGTCATCGGCGAGCTGGAAGGCGATGCCGACCTTCTCCCCGAAGATCCGCACCGGTTCGACCAGCGCCGGATCGGCACCGGAGAACATCACGCCGAACTGCGCCGAGGCGGCGATGAGCGACCCCGTCTTGTCCGCGAGGACGTCGATGTAGTGCGCGATCGGATCCTCGTCCTCGGTGGGACCGGCGAACTCGGCGAGCTGCCCGAGGACAAGGCGCTCGAAGGTCTCCGACTCGATCTTCACGGCCTCCGGTCCGAGACCCGCCGTGACGAGCGAGGCCTTCGAGAAGAGGAGGTCGCCGGTGAGGATCGCCACGGAATTGCCCCACACCTCGTGGGCGGCCGGCGCACCCCGGCGCACGGGAGCGTCGTCCATGACATCGTCGTGGTAGAGGGAGGCGAGGTGGATGAGCTCGACGGCCACGGCGGCCTCGATGACCTCGTCGCACTGCGGCTGCCCGAGGCGGGCGGTGAGGAGGACGAGGTTCGGGCGGGCACGTTTGCCGCCGGCGGCGAGCAGATGCTTCGACGCGGTGTCGGGAAGCTTCCGCGTCTGGTCGGTGACCGCGTAGAGACGCCGCTCGACGATGTCGAGCTGTGCGGCGATGTCGGCCGCGAGCTGGGCATCGGCACCGATGAAAGTCACCGGAGAGGCTAGGTGGCTCATGTCCTCGTCATTCGTCATAGTTATCGCAGGGTACCTTGCAGGGCTCACGCGTTGCTCGTGGCCGGGACGATCCGGGTGAGAGTGGCAATCACCCGGTCGATGAGATCGGCCTCGGTCATCGTGGGGTCGCGGTAGAGGTTCGCCAGCAGTCTGACGACGAACTCCATCACAACGTCAACACCCATACCGTACTTGATTCCGAAGTGCATCAGTGCCGGATGGCCGATGATCGCAGCGAATACCCTGCCCAACGTGAAGTAACCGCCCAGGGAATCCCCGATGAGCGCCGGGTACTCGGTGAGCTTGCTGCGCATGATCCGCTCCGGGTAGCGGGCATAGGTCGAGATCACCTCGGCGGCGGTGCGGGCGGATTCGAGGGCGTAGTCGATGCCCTCCCCGTTGAACGGATTGACCATCCCCCCGGCGTCGCCGATGAGGAGGAGACCCTTATGGAAGTGCGGGGTGCGGTTGAACGCCATCGGCAGGGCCGCGGACTTGATCGGCCCGAGCGCCGTCGTCTCGTCGATCCCCCATTCGCCGCCCATGTCGGCGATCCACCGCCCGATCACCGCCCGCAGGTCGACGGAGCCGAACCGCGGTGAGGTGTCGAGGAGACCGGCGCCGATGTTGATCGTGCCGTCGCCCATCGGGAAGAGCCACCCATAGCCGGGCAGCACCTCGGACTGGCCCTCGGCGTTCGTCGACCGCATCTCGACCCAGCTCTCGATGAAGTCATCGGCGTGCCGGGGCGAGGAATGATAGGCGCGCACCGCCACTCCCATCGGCCGGTCGTCGCGCTTCTCCAGGCCCATCGCCACGGCCAGGCGGGAGGAGACGCCGTCGGCGGCGACGACGATCGGCGCCCGGAAATGGGCGTCGGGTCCGACCCGCCGACCGCGATGATCGGTTCCGGCGGCATGGACCCCGCGGATCCATCCGTCCTCGCCGATGTCCGGGCTCAGGGCCTTGACCTGCTCGAACAGGCGGGCCCCCGAGCGCTGGGCATGCCGGGCGAAGGCCTCGTCCATGCTCATCCGCGGGCGGGTCAGCCCGTAGTTAGGAGTCCCGTCGATATCGGGCCAGGCGATCTCGAGCCGGTGACCTCCGCCGATGAGGCGCAGCCCCCGGTTGCGGTGCCAGCCCTCGTCCTCCGGAGTCTCGAGGCCGAGGAAGCCGACCTCCTTGACCGCCCGCGGGGTGAGCGCGTCACCGCAGATCTTGTCCCGCGGGAACCCCGACTTCTCGAGGATGACGACATCGTGCCCGGCCTGGGCGAGATACGTGCCGAGGGCCGACCCCGCAGGTCCCGCCCCGACGACGATGACGTCGGCGTCGAACTCGTTCACGGCTTGAGCGCGTGGTGGACGGCGACGATGCCGCCGGAGAGGTTGCGGTACTTCACCTGGTCGAATCCGGCTCGTAAGATCTGAATGGCGAACTCGTCCTGGTCGGGCCACGCGCGGATCGACTCGGCGAGGTAGACGTACGCCTCAGGGTTCGACGACACCGCGGTGGCCACGGGCGGCAGCGCCCGCATGAGGTACTCCTTGTAGACGCGGGCGAACGGCGAGAACGTCGGAGTGGAGAATTCGCAGACGATGAGCCGGCCGCCTGGCCGGAGCACGCGCAGCATCTCGGCCAGCGCCCGATCGACGTCATGGACGTTGCGGATGCCGAAGGAGATCGTCACGACGTCGAAGCTCTCGTCCTCGAACGGCAGATCGAGGGCATCGGCATAGACGAAGTCGATCTTCGGGTGCCGGCGGCGGCCCTCGGCGAGCATGCCCTCGGAGATGTCACCGGCGACCACCTCGGCGCCGTGATGGGTGAATGACATCGACGAGGTGCCGGTGCCGGCGGCGAGATCGAGGACCCGCTCCCCCGGCCCTGCGGCCACGGCGTAGGAGACGCTGCGCCGCCACGCACGTGCCTGCCCGAGCGAGAGGACGTCGTTGGTGATGTCGTAACGGGAGGCGACGTCGTCGAACATCGAGGCGACGTCAGCGGGCTGCTTGTCCAGCTGGGCACGGTTCATGGCCTCATTCTCTCAACACGAGGTGCCCGCGGGCGAATCAGTCGCTGTGCACCTGCACACACCCGGCGCCGAGCCGCGCACCCGGGCCCGACCCTGTGCCGCGATCGGCGAGCGGGCTCGGATACAGTGGCCATGCCATGACTACGACGCTCTCCGCCTCCGACATCGCCACCGCGACCCCGCGTCTGCAGGTCCGCTCCCGCTTCGTCGACGACGTCGACCCCGGCCCCGGCTTCCCCTTCGGATCCGACCTGCCCACGACCGTCGAGCAGACGCTGGCACTGCTGCCCACCTCGGCGTTCTCCTGCTGGGTCAGGGACACCTCCGGACTCATCGGCTTCGGTCGAACCCTGCGCATCCGGGCGCGCGGGCGCGACCGGTTCCGGCAGCTCTCGGACGCGTGGAAGACGATCACCGCGGCCGCGGTGATCGAGGACGAGGTCGACCTCCTCGGGTCGGGGCTGATGTGCTTCGCGACGGTGACGTACTCGCAGGACTCCGCCGTCGACTCCCTCATCCACATCCCCGAATTCGTCATCGGGCGCCGAGGCGGTCGCGTGTGGATGACGACGATCGCGACCGAGGACGCGACCCCGACACCCCCGGTCCTGCGCGAACAGCCGCTGCGACCGGTCACCTCGGCGCAGGCCTCCCCCGGCCACCTCGACGAGGACACGTGGGCACGTCTCGTCGCCACCGTCTCGGCCATGCTCACCCCCGTCGACGGGGCCGCCGAAGTCGATGCCGACTCCGATGACCCGACCCTGCGCAAGGTCGTCCTCGCCCGCGACGAGGTCGTCACCACCGACGAGGAGATCGATGTGCGCTCCGTGCTCGGTGCGCTCAACCGCAGCTACCCGAGCTGCTGGACGTTCGACGTCGCCGGACTCATCGGCGCGACCCCGGAGCTGCTCATCGGCGTCGACCACGGCCGCGTGACCTCCCGGGTGCTCGCCGGCACGTACCGGGTCGAGAACGACCCGACGACGGAGATGGCCGCGGCCCGCCAGGTGCTCAGCGCGCACAAGGACAGCACCGAGCACGCCTTCGCGATCGCCTCCCTGCAGCGCAGCCTGGGATCCGTCGCCGACGAGGTCTCCGTCGACGAGCGTCCCCACCTGCTGCCCCTGGCCAACGTCATCCACTCCGCCTCCGATGCCACCGGGCAGCTGCCGGCGGACTCCGGGCTCAACGCCCTCGACGTCGCCGCCGCCGTCCACCCGACCGCCGCCGTCGGCGGATACCCGCAGGCCAGCGCCGTCGCGCGCGTCGACGAACTCGAACCGCTCGACCGCGGCCGCTACTCCGGTCCGGTGGGCTGGATGGACGATCGCGGCAACGGGCAGTTCGGCATCGCGCTGCGCTGCGGACAGCTCGAGGACCGCAACCGGATCCGTCTCTTCGCCGGGGCCGGGATCATGCCCGATTCCGATCCCGCCACCGAGGTGGCCGAGACGGAGGCGAAGTTCGCCCCGATGCGGAGGGCGCTCGGGTTGGAGTAGGGGGTCGGTTCTGATCTCGTGTCGGTTCTGATGTCGTGTCAGGACCGGTCAGTAGCGTTGTCGTATGGACGCGAAGGATGACACAGCTGTTCCGGGGGACGGTGAATCCGACCTCTCCTTCGCCGCGCCGAAGTTCGCCGGTGTCGTCCGTGATTTCACTTCGATGCTCCTCGATCTGGCCTCCTCGGCCAATGCCTGCGAGGCTCAGGACCGCATCCGTCTTCTCGAGCGTCTCACCGCGACGATCGCCGCCGTCCAAGCCAGCGAGGCCGTCGCGCTGCACGCCCATCGGGGAGCCGAGGACACCGTGAATGAGGTGCCGGCCAGCAAACGCGGCACGTATGCCGGGCACGAAGTCGCCTATGCGAATAACACGGCACCGGCCTCCGGACGGAGATTCCTCTCGACCGCCCATGCTCTCGTCGACGATCTCCCGCACACCTTCGCCGCCCTGGCCCGCGGGGACATTCCGCAGAGTCGTGCCCGTACCGTCGCCGAGCGCACCGCCGGACTCACCCACGAGCAGCGGGTCCGCATCGATGACGAGCTCAAGGACCGCCTCACCCACACCGGAAACAGACGCCTGAGCCGTGAGGTGCGGGCACTCGCGTATGAGGCCCGCGTCGACGACGATCCCGCCTACGAATGGGAGAGCTCCAACGTCGCCGTGGCGGACCGGCACGTGTCCTTCGCCGACCTCGAGGACGGCATGGCCCGCGTCAGTGCCGTGCTGCCCATGATCGAAGGCATCGCCGTCGTCGACCACCTCCGCCAGTCCGCCCTGAGTCGAATCGCAGATGGCGAGGCCGAGGGGCGCGATGAGAAGCAGCTCATGGCCGACCTGTTCGTCGAACGGCTGACCGGGCAGGGCGCAGCCGGCGACGTGCCGGTCGAGGTCGCCGTGGTCATGGAGGCCGAAAGCCTCTTCTCCGACGGGCGGGTGCCCGCCTGGCTGCCGGGCTATGGTCCCCTGCCGGCGAAGACGGCGCGGGAGTTCCTCGCGGCGTCCGACGCGCAGACTTTCCTCCGGCGAGTCTTCACATCCCCCACGACCGGGCAGCTGGTCGGCATGGACTCGAAGTCGCGGAAGTTCACCGGTCAGCTGCGGAAGATGGTGATCTTCCGCGACGACGTGTGCCGGTCCCCGGGATGCGACGCTCCGATCAAGCACGTCGACCATGCGCAGTCGGTGGCCGACGGCGGCCCCACGGAGTGGGAGAACGCATCCGGACTGTGTGCGGCCTGCAATTACGCGAAGGAGAAGGCCGGCTGGAAGCACGAGGCCACTCCGGGCACGCTCACCGTCACCACCCCGACCGGGGAGCGCTATCGGGCGGACACTCCGCCTCTCGTGACGAAGTTGCGCGCCCACGGCCGGAGCACGCCGAGCAACCGAGACGGCCCACCGAAGCGGCCGGGAGGTGAGGTCCCGACCGTCGAAGTTGTTCCCATCAGGCCGGACAGTGTCGACGCCAAGGCACCGAGCACCGTCGAGTCGCCGAGCACCGTCGAGTCGGTCAGCACCGTCGAGTCGCCGAGCACCGTCGAGTCGGTCTATCGCGAGTTGATCTTGCGGGACACGGGGTGAGGAGTGCGCGTCAGGCGTCGTGATCGGTCGGCGGTGAGGTGAGATCGACTTCGATGATCCTCCGGCCGGCACCATGTCCGCCCGCAGACGGCGAGCCGGCCTGGGTGTCGGCGAAGACGGCGGAGAAGTCCTCGAGCGTGGACACCTGCGCATGCTCCCACCCGTACGCTGCGGCGAGGTCGGCGAAGCGTCTGCCATGGGGCACGGTGAAATAGCGTTCGAGGTGGTCGATGACGTGGTCCTGCGAGTGCTCGAGTCCTGAGAAGATCGCACCGCCGTCGTCGTTGAGCACGACGATGACGACGTCGCCGGTCTGCTCATGCGCCGGGGTGAGCAGACCGCCGACGTCGTGGAGCAGCGCGATATCGCCGATGAGGAGGACGACCTGCTCATCGAGTCCGAGGGAGAGCCCGGTGGCCGTGGACACGAGCCCGTCGATGCCCGCCAAGCCCCGCGATGCGTGGATGCGGGCGCGGAAATCGGTGGCACCGCTGAGGTAGCGCACCGAGTTCGAACTCGCGACGAAAAGGGTGATGTCCTGTACGGCGA
>NZ_SCMW01000068.1:0-15331 GCF_005502845.1 Brevibacterium sp. 2SA
ACAGACCGAAGGGCCGACCATCGTGTGTGGCCGGCCCTTCGAGAACGAACATAGTGGGCGGGGTTCGTGCAAGTCAGTCCACCGGGGAGACTCGGATGAGATTGCCTTTGGGGTCGGTGATCACGAACGTGCGGCCGAAGACATCGTCGTGCGGCTCCTCCAGGACGTGGACTCCCTTCGAGACCCAACTCTTGAAGATTTCGTCAACTGCGGACGCTGGTCCCGGCACCATGTGTCCGGTCAGTACATGGTTAGCGGTCGAGGATCTGTTGGAGAGCGGTGACGAAGTTTGCTCGTCGTTCAACTGAGAGAGGTGCGAGTAGGCCGTCCTGGGCGCGCGCGAGCTCGGACGCGATCGACTGAAGATGTGCCGCTCCGGCCCGTGTCATGCGAACGAGGTTGCGGCGCGGATCTGCAGGGTCAGGCTCGCGTTCAACATACCCACCTTCTTCAAGTTCGCCGACTCGCTGGGCGACATCCTTCCGGTCGATGTGTAGCCGCCGCCCGATTTCGGCCTGACTGCAGGGTTGGAATTCCTCGACTGCGCACAAGATCGCGTAGTGGTAGCGGCCCGCGCCGATCGAGTCGAACACCTCTCGGGAACGACGCCCAGCACCAGCAGCGATCTGTGTGAGCAACCAACTCGGGGTATCCAGGAGCCGCTGGGGAGGCCGATCAGACATTTCACTCCTTGCGTTGGTGAAACCAACGATCTATGCTTCGTAGGTGTAACCAACTATAGGAGAAATTATGGCTTCGTCCTCGAAACCCTGGGCCGTGTTGATGGCTGTGGTGATCTCGCAGTTGATGGTCGGCGTCGACGCGACGATCCTGGCTCTGGCTGTTCCCAACATGACGTGAGTATGACACTCTGAAATGGCCCCACCTGGAGCGGTTTTGATGCTCTGATTTGGCCCCACCCTCGACCTACCTCCCCTACTGTTCGGATCGTCTGGCAAGGCGATCACGAAGAGGCAGGGACTGATGAAGGAGTTGTCGAGAGTGGAGCAGTTCGAGAATATCCGGCGAGACCACAGGGATGAAGAGATGTCGATCCGCGCACTGGCGGTGAAGCACAAAGTCCACCGTCGCACGGTGCGTCAGGCGTTGGCCGATGCGACGCCGCCAGCGCGCAAGGCCCCGGACCGGGTCGCCCCGGTGCTGGGTCCGCACGTGGCCACGGTGCGCGGCTGGCTGGTCGCTGACAAGCAGGCCCCTCGCAAACAGCGCCATACCGCCCGGCGGGTGTTCCAGCGCCTGGTCGAGGAGGAGGGGGTCGAGGTGGCGGAGTCAAGTGTGCGGGCGATGGTCGGTGAGCTGCGCCGGGAGATCTTCGACCAGTCGGTGCAGGTCAAGGTCCCGCAGACCCACGCCCCGGGGCAGGAGGCGGAGGTCGACTTCGGGGAGTTCAACGCGATGATCGGCGGGGTGGTGGTGAGGCTGTGGATGTTCATCCTGCGCCTGTCGCACTCGAGTAAAGCCGTGCACATCGCCTACGCGAACCAGGCCCAGGAGTCCTTTTTGGACGGTCATGTCCAGGCCTTCGAACGCCTCGGCGGGGTTCCGACCGGGATGATCCGCTACGACAACCTGACCCCGGCGGTCACCAGGGTGCTGCTGGGCCGGGAACGGGCGGAAAATCCCCGGTTCATCGCCCTGCGCTCCCACTATGGCTACGACAGTTTCTTCTGCATCCCCGGCATCGAGGGCGCCCACGAGAAGGGCGGGGTCGAGGGCGAGGTCGGCCGGTTCCGGCGCCGCCATCTAGTCCCGGTGCCCGACTTCGCCACCCTGGCCGAACTCAACGCGTTCATGGCCGCCGCGGATGCCGCCGACGACGGGCGGAGGATCACCGGGCGCACCGAGACCGTCGGGGCGGCCGCGGCCCGCGAGGCCCCCGAGCTGCGGGCACTGCCCGTCGAGGGGCCGTTCGATCCGGCCCAGACCCTCTCGTGCCGGGTCGATGCCCGATCCCGGATCTGCGTGCGCCAGTCCTACTACTCGGTTCCAGCCCGCTACGCTGGCCGCCGGGTCCAGGTCCGCCTGGGCGCGAGCACCGTGACGGCCGTCGCCGACGGGGCGGTGGTGGCCGTGCACACCCGCTCGCTGCACAAGCTCACCGAGGACCTGGTGCTGGATCATTACCTGGAGGTGCTCTGCCGCAAGCCCGGGGCGCTGGCCGGGGCCACCGCCCTGGCCGCCGCCCGCAAGTCCGGGGTGTTCACCAAGGCCCACCAACGCTACTGGGACGCCGCCCGGACCCAGCTCGGCGACGGGCCCGGGACTCGGGCGTTGATCGGGGTGCTGTTGCTGCACCGTACCCTGCCAGCCGCCGATATCGCCGTCGGGATGGCCGCCGCCATCGAGATGTCCCGTTTCGACGCGGACTTGGTCGCCGTCGAGGCCCGCCGGGTCAGGCAGGCGGCAACCGCCGCTGCGGTGCCGACGGTGATGGTCCCCGCCCACGCCGCGGCGGCAACGGCCGGTTTTCACCGGCCCGTGCCGGTGTTGGCCGCCTACGACGAGCTGGCCTCGGCGGGGGTGCGAGCATGAACGCCACCACCGGTTCCAAGCCCACGACGCTGACCGGACCGTCCATGCCGCCGGCGCCGACGCCGACCGTGACCGGGCTGGGTGATCAGGCCGCCGATGCCGCGATCGCCACGGCCTGCCGGACCCTGTTCATGCCCACCATCCGCACCCAGGCCGCCCCGCTGGCCCAGGCCGCGGCCCGGGAGAGGCTGACCCACAAGGCCTACCTGGCCGAGGTGCTATCCGCCGAGTGCGACGACCGCGAGGCCCGCCGCCGGATCCGGAGGATCAAGGAGGCCAGGTTCCCCAGGACCAAGCACCTGGCCGACTTCGACACCGAGGCGATCGAGGACCTGCCGCCGGCACGCCTGGCGCAGCTGGCCACCGGGGCCTGGATCGACGCCGGCGAGCCGCTGGTGTTGCTCGGGGACTCCGGCACCGGCAAGACCCACCTGCTGATCGGCCTCGGCACCGCCGCCGCCGAGCAGGGCCGGCGGGTGAAATACGTGAGCACCGCGGCGCTGGTCAACGAGCTCACCGAAGCCGCCGACAACAAACAGCTCTCCCGGGTGGTGGGCCGCTACGCCCGTCTGGACCTGTTGTGCCTGGACGAGCTGGGCTACGTCAGCCTCGACGCCCGCGGGGCCGAGCTGCTCTTCCAGATCATCACCGAACGAGAGGAACGAGCCTCCATCGCCACGGCATCCAACTCGTCGTTCAGCGAGTGGGGCCAGACCTTCACCGACCCCCGACTGGCCGCGGCCGTCGTGGACCGGCTGACGTTCAACGCCCACATCATCAACACCGGCACCAACTCCTACCGGCTGCGCACCACCCGGGCCAGGAGTGGAGCCGCCACCACCTGAGCACCCGTTCCCAAGGAAGAACCCGATCAATGCAAGGAAGGTGGACCGATCATGGACACCACGCACACCGGGCCGGCAGCACCAGCCCACGACACCACCATCGCCACCACCGCGGATGACGAATGGACCGGCTACGCCATGGTCCGCCTGGACGACGCCTATCGTCTGTTGGATGAGATCGGCGAGGTCATCGAAACCATCGAGCCCAGCAGACGCGAACACGCCTCGGATCTTCTGGACTCGGCCATAGAGCTCCTGACTCGCTTGCGGAAGCGACTACCACCAGGCGAGCCCGGACCACCAGTCCTTGGCCCCCCGTTCTAAACCCGACCCCGCTAAACCGCCGCCGTCAACGACGCACGGCGAGCAAGACCACACACCCGGGAGTGGGGCCAAATCAAAGCATCACAGTGGGGCCAAATGAGGTTGTCATACTCAGCAGTCCCAGCGCAGTGGGAGGCCACCCCCGCCCCCCAGGGGTGGTTCTAGCGAAGCAGCCGCTAAGCGAACAGAAGGGAAGGAGCTTTTAGGACGTTCTCAGTCGAGCCCCTTGATCAGTGTGCCGTCCCCATGGGCCACCCTGAAGGACGGGGGCATCCCGCTGGTTCCTGGCGCACCGATGGCAGCAGACGCCGTCATGGCCTGCCACTCGCGCCGTTCGGGGCGTGTAGGTGTTGGGGCACGGCCAGCGGTGAGCGTGCCCTGTCCGCGCCGACCCCGAACTCCTGGTCCTGGCGCCCGGCTCGCAACGAATGCAACCGGTCAATGGGTCGGGAAAAGCTGATGCCGGAGCTCCTGTTGCTTGCAAACGCCCGACTAATGCGACTCTTCAGTCGGCCACAGCCACGTCGGTACGTGGTCCCCGATTTCCACCCCGTGCCACAGGCAGCCGGGGTCGACGACGGTCGGGCCGACCCGCGCACTGGTGAGGTCGAGAATGCAGGTGCAGATCGTCGAACGAACAGGATTCATCCGCCGAAGCTATCAAAGTTGCAAGATCGACTTAGAGCGTTACGAACTGTAATCGACCATCGAGCGGGGGTTCGGCGAGGGCCCGGAGAGGATCCAAGTCATTCTTTGATTCTCCAGGCCTGGGGCGCTCGGCTCACGATCTGGTCGATCCCCTCCAAGTGGTGTTTGCGCTCGGGCACGATCACCGGTGTGAGCGGCCCGTCACGGTTCCGCGACGCCTGGATCTCCACCAAACCGATCTCGGTCAACACGGTCTCGAGCTAAGCCACACGTCGGACGTGTTCACACTTCAGCAGCAGTGGCGGCTCTCATCGTGATCGCCGAGGGCCACGTCTTGCTGAAATCGACGAGTACCAGGTCGGCGACCGTTCCCTCTGTGAGGGTGCCGCGGTCGTCGAGACCGACGCACGCGGCCGGTCCCGAGGTGACGAGACGCACGGCTTCTGGGAGTGTCGCGATTCTCTGGCTCACCAGCCGCACCACACTCGGCAGCAGCGACGTTGGAATGTAGTCGCTCGCGAGCCCATCCACCAGGCCAGCAGATACAAGCTCAGCCGCAGAAACATTTCCCGTGTGGGACCTACCCCGAACGACGTTCGGCGCTCCAGCGATGACGAGCATTCCCTGGTCTCGGGCGGCGCGCGCCGCTTCTAACGTCGTCGGGAACTCTGCCACCGAACATCCGAGCGCGGCCGCCGCTTCGACGTCGTCCCGCGTCGCCAAGTCATGACCGAAGAGCCGGATCAGGCCCTTCCGGGCAAGGCTTTCCAGCCATGCAAGCACGCGATCCCGCACGCCCTGTCGTTTCTCGCGGCTGCTGCGCCACCATTCGACGTGGTCGGCGGCGTCATCCTGCGACATTCCCTCGTTCAGCACGAGCCAGCGCTGCATCGTCATCGGATCTGCGAATTGCCCCTGTCCGGGCGTGTGGTCTTCATATGACACGACCGGCACACCTGCGCCCCGGCCCTCAGGCGCCGGGCTTCCGGAGCGGTCAGCAGGACGGGATAAGAGCTCGGCTCGCGGCTCAAGTTCCTTCTCGAGCAGTTCGCGGCCGTATTCGCAGCGTACGTCGAGCCGATGCAGGACCTGGTGGTCGACTTGCCTGTCGTCCGTGCAAGCGAGGGCTTCCGAAAGCTCGGACGCGGCAGGAGAGTCAATGGCGGTCCCTACAATCGATCGCTCCTGGAACGCCAGCCCGTGGAGGACCGTGGTGGTCCCCGCAGCTCGAAGGCGCGCACCAGCCGATGCAATGGCAAGACTCGGATCGAGGACGACTCCCGGCCGGGGCCTCATCTCGCGCGACAACATGTCGCTGTGGACGTCGATGAGGCCCGGCAGCAGGTATGCCCCGCGAACATCGAGGTCACAGGAGGCCCCGGGAGGATGCGGCCCGACGTGCGCAATCCGGCCACCACGCACGACTAGCCTGGCGTCCTCGATGACCACGTCCGGCAGCACGGCGGAGGCATGGCCGATCACCAGATCGCTCACTGCGCCGTCCGGGGTAAAGGGTGTCATGGCTGATAGCCTGACATTTGCTTCTTGCCTGGATGTGTACGCCGCCTTAACTGCTGTGGGTGAACGGGCTGTTTCATCGGAGTTCACAAACCGTTGTCTCCCACAGCGCCCGGACTTCACAAGTCCTCTATACGTTTTCACTCGTACAGCGCACTCGTATAGAGGACTTTCATGATAGAGCTCGTCGATGTCAGCAAGACTTACGAAGGCGGCGTTCAAGCATTGGCCCGAACCGATCTGTCGATCGAGCGCGGAAAAGTCACCGTGCTGCTCGGCCCGTCGGGTGCCGGCAAGTCGACCTTGCTGCGATGCATGAACCTGCTCGTCAAACCCACCACCGGCTCCGTGCGGGTTGACGGGACGGCGTCACTCGACTCCCGCCGCGAATTGCGTCGACACCGCCGCCGCACGGGGATGGTATTCCAACACCACCAGCTGATCCCACGCTTCTCGGCCTTGCGCAACGTGCTCCTCGGCCGGGTCGGTTATCACAGCTTCTGGCAGAGCATCCTGCCCTCCAGTCGCGGCGACCAGCGCATCGCGCTCGAAGCGCTCGAACGCGTCGGACTGCTGGACAAGGCCCTGACCCGGGTAGACAACCTGAGCGGTGGCATGCAGCAGCGAGTAGGCATCGCTCGAGCGCTCGCGCAGCAACCGGACCTGATCCTTGCCGATGAGCCGGTCGCCAGCCTCGATCCCAACTCTGCGCGTCGCGTGATGGAGCTGCTGCGCCGAGTCTGTCAGGAGAGCGGCATCACCCTGGTTGCCAGCCTCCACCAGGTCGACCTCGCGCTCGAGCACGCCGACCGCATCGTCGGCCTGGCACACGGGGAAATCGTCTACGACGGCCCTGCAGCCGGGGTCACCGATGAGGATTTGCTGGTGATTTACGGCGGCGTGCCCGCCGACGAGCAGGCCGATGCCCTTCCACTGTCGGCACAGACCGTTTCGCTGCCGACTTCTGCTGACTAGCAAACGCTCAGGACTCAATAACCTCGACCGCCACCCCCGAGATCGACCACCTTCCGAACTGCTGAAACAGGAGTGAATTCCCATGCCTAGACCCACCCGCTTGGCGACTGCCGCGATCGCTGTAACGACTGCCTTCACCTTCGTCCTCTCCGGTTGTGGTGCCAGTTCAGAGGCAACCACCGCCCCGGAAACCCTCCGCGTTGCGCTGCTTCCCGACGAGAACGCGTCGGAGGTGATCAAGAACAATGAGCCCCTCAAGGAGTACCTCGAAAAGGAACTCGCGCTTGACGTCGAGCTCGTGGCGACGACCGATTACTCCTCGATGATCGAGGCGATGGCCCGCGGCCGCATCGACCTCGGCTACTTCGGCCCTCTGTCCTACGTCCTCGCCCAGGAGAAGGCCGACATCGAGCCCTTCGCCGCCCTGCAGGAAGTCGAGGGTGAGGACCCGACATACCAGGCAGTGTTCATCGCCAACGCGGATTCCGGCATCGAGGACCTCGCGGATGTCGCCGGCAAGACCGTTGCGTGGGGAGACCAGGCCAGCACGTCCAGTCACCTCATTCCCAAGGCCATGCTCGCCGAAGAGGCGGACCTCCGAGTAGACCAGGGTGACTACGAGGAACAGTACGTCGGCTCCCATGATGCTGTGGCCTTGGCAGTGCAGAACGCCAATGCGGACGCGGGGGGCATGAGCTTGCCCATCTATGAGCGCATGGTCGAGGAGGGGCTCATCGACTCCGAGACTGTCGTGAAAGTCCAGGAATCGGATCCCTATGCCAACTACCCCTGGACGATGCAGTCCAATCTGCCCGAGGACCTGAAGGAGAAGCTGCGGGCGGCGTTCCTGGAACTCGACGATCCCGAGGTGCTCGAACCATTCGGAGCCGCCGGCTTCGCAGAGGTTGCCGATTCGGACTACGATCAGGTTCGCGACCTCGCTCCGCTGCTCGACATCGATCTCGAGGATTACCAGTGAGCAGCCCCGCGGTCAGCGTGCCGCGCGAGGATCGCAGAGAGCAGGAATACCAGCGAATCACCGACCAGGCACAATCCGGCTGGAAGCGCTCGTTCTCCATCACGGGCTTGATCCTCGTCGCGGTGATCCTGAGTGCCTGGGCCGTGGGTCTGCTCGCCGCCAACCGCATGGTCACAGGCCTCGCCGACATTGCCGACCTGCTCAGCGAGATGTGGGTGCCGGACTTCACCCATCTGAACAGCTGGTGGGGGCCCCTGCTCGACTCGATGACAATGAGCATCGCGGCCACAGCACTGGCTGTGCTGCTCTCCGTCCCTCTCGCATTGCTCGGAGCACGCAACACCTCACCGCACCCGGCGATCTACTGGGTCGCGCGGCTCATCCTGAACGTGCTGCGATCAGTGCCCGAACTGATCATGGCGATCGTATTCGTCGCCGCCGTCGGCTTCGGCGCGCTGCCCGGGGCTTTGGCATTGGGGATCCATTCTGCCGGCATGGTGGGAAAGTTCTTCGCCGAAGCGATTGAGCACGCTGCCGAAGCCCCTGTCGAGGCCGCCAGGGCGACAGGAGCCGGCCCGGCCCAAGTGATTCTCCACGGCATCCTGCCCCAGGTGCTGCCGCAGATGGCCGACGTCACCGTCTACAGGTGGGAGCACAATTTCCGAGCGTCGGTCGTCGTCGGGGTCGTCGGCGCCGGCGGCATCGGCTTCGAACTCATCGCAGCGGTGCGAACCCTCCAGTACGACGAGGTCGCCGCAATCCTGCTCGTCATCCTGGCCACCGTGACCGTAGTCGACGCTCTCGGCGGAGCGTTGCGAAAGAGGTTCCAATGAAACAACACAGTCGACGTCCGAAGGTCGTACTGACGCACCGCGTGCATGCGCCGATCCTCGAATTGCTCAGCGAAAGCTGCGAAGTTGTCGCCAACCAGAGCGACAGCAGTCTCCCGGCCTCCGAGGTGCGGCGCCGCGCAGCAGAGGCCGAAGGATTGATGGTGTTCATGCCCGACCGGGTCGATGCAGAGCTCCTCGACTCATGCCCCAACCTGAAGGTGGTCGCGGGAGCCCTCAAAGGGAACGACAACATCGACGTCGAGGCTTGCACAGAGCGAGGCATCTGGCTGACCAGGGTCGAGGACCTCCTGACCGAGCCCACCGCAGAACTGGCGGTCGGACTGCTCATGGGGCTCGCGCGGAACATCACCGCCGGGGACCGCCGGGTGCGCTCGAATTTCGCCGGGTGGCGGCCGACGCTCTACGGGAGGACCCTCGTAGGATCGACGATCGGCATCGTAGGGGCAGGCAACCTCGGCCGGGCTGTTGCACGGATGTTGCGGGGATTCGCACCCGAGTTGCTCTACTTCGACCCTGAACCGCTATCGGCGGCCGATGAAGCACTACTCGACATCCGGCGTGCGGACCTGTCCGACCTGCTGGAGCGCAGCGACGCCGTTGTGGTCTGCGCCCCACTGTCGGCGGAGACAGTCCACTTGCTCGACCGGAATCGGCTCGAGTCAATACGACCGGGGGCGCTACTCGTCAACGTCGGCCGCGGCTCCGTCGTCGACGAATCCGCGGTGATCGAGCTCCTACGCGCCGGACAGCTCGGTGGCTTCGCGGCTGACGTTTTCGAGTTCGAGGACCTGTCCCGACCGGACCGGCCCGCTGCCATCTCCGCCGAGCTGTTGGCGATGCAGGACCGCACGCTGTTCACGCCACACCTGGGATCTGCCGTGGCCGCGACTCGTCTCAAAATTGAGGAGCACGCCGCCACTGCCATACTGCAGGCCCTTGCAGGGCATGAACCACACGGAGCCGTCAACCGCCCGTGTGGCGTGGGATCTGCTGGAACGCCTACTGCCCTATGATCGGTCCTATCGATCACAGCAAGACGAAGAAGCCTGCCTCTCGCACCCCGTTGTACCTGGCCGCCGCGGACTCCCTCGCTGAGCAGATCGCTGACCAGCCCGTGGGGACTCGCCTGCCGTCAGAAGACGAGCTTGCCGGTCAGCTCGGGGTCAGCCGACTCACCGCGCGGGCAGCACTGGCTGAGCTGGAGAGGCGCTACCTTGTTCGTCGGCGACAGGGAAGCGGAACATACGTCTCCCGACGAGTCGATTACACGATCAGTCGACATCATCCGCCGTCGTGGAGTCAGAGTGTTCGTAGCGCCGGGCTCACCCCCGAGGTGCGCACCACGGGCTGGCGCCTCGAATACCCGCCACCCGAGGTCCGCCGCCGGATGAACATCGGCGCGAGGCAGCAGGTGCTGGTGATCTCACGTGACCGGTACATCGACGATGAACTGGTCGGATTCGCCGAAACCTTCCTCGATACGCACCTGGTCCCTGACTTGCCCCAAGTTCTCGAGCCGTCCGCATCGCTGCACGACGTGCTGGCTGATCACTACAGACTCCAGCCCGTACGAGGATGGTTCGGGGTCGCTATCGATCCAGTGACACCGGAAGTCGCCGAGCATCTCGGCCTCAGCGGTCGCCCGCCGGTCATCTCCATCCGCTCACGAACCGATGCCGTTGCCCAGAATAGCCGTCCAGTGGAACTCACCGTCTCGTGGCTCAGGGCCGATGTCTTTCGCATCGAGATCGACTTCGACACGTAAGGCGCCTCACGCGGTTTAGATCTAGAAGCCACTGAAGACCGCTGTAGGTGGTATTGCTATGGCTGGGCGGCGTTTCGGGCGGCCAGTTGTTCGTAGTAGTCCTTGGAGGCGGTCACGTCGGGCCCGTAGGGCTGGGTGCTGTAGTGCTCCAGCTCCACCAGCGCCGGCGGCAGACCGGATGTCGACAGCACGGCACGGCACGGCCGCGGGGCAGGGCGGCGAGGTCGCCCACGTCCAGGAGGCGTTCGCGCTGGATGGCGGTGGACACGGACCGGCCGCCCTTCTGGGTGGAAGAGGTGCGGCGGATGACGTCGTGGTCCCCGATGAGCTGGGACAAAAACGGCAGGAACGCGGAGTCCGACAAGCCCGACCCGGCGACCCGGATGTTCGCCGCACTCCAGAGCTTCTTCATGCCCTTCTCGCCGAAAGCCTCCAGGCCCTGGTCCCAGCCCTGGAAGAAGGAGGACAGCACGATCCCGCGGGAGCCGTAGTGCGAGTACACGTCCGGCAGCTGACGCCAGCGCACGACGTTGGCGACCTCATCGAGGACCCCGGTCATCGGCGGGGAGAGCCGCCCGCCGGGGTTCAGAGCGGCGATCTGTTCGGCCTCGGTCAGCACCGCCACCGCCAGGGCCCCGGCGATGGCCCGGGTGGACCCGGCACCTTCCTTGGAGATCAGGTACAGGGTGTCGGTGGAGGCCGCGAAGCGTTTCGGGTCGAACTCGGCGCGGCCGAGCACTCCGGTGTCCCGCACCCACGGCACCACCCGGTCATAGGACAGCACGTTGACCCAGGGGCGCATGGTCCCATACACGCCGTCGCGCTGCTTCGGGGTCAGCTGCTGGATCTTGGCCAGCGAGGCGGCCACCGCCGTCTGCCCATGCTCAAGCAACAGGTCCCGCGGGGTCTTGTCGTCGGGGGCCTGGGCCCAGACGAACACGTCGGTGATGGGCCTGCCCCCCACCGATGCCGCGTAGAAGAGCATGGCCAGCAGCCGGCGGCCGTCGGACTCGAAGTAGGCGTCCTGGGTGGCCCCGGCACTGGTGGCCGAGGACACGAAGATGTCCGCCAGGGCCTCGGCCCGCTCCATCCCCGTGATGAAGGACAGCGGGTTCCACCACCAGGTGGGTTCTTCCCCGATGATGCCCTGCACGTCGTGGACCCACACCACCCCGGTCCGGGACCGGGGCCCGCGGGTCAGGTCCACGAGGTCGCGCTTGTTCGAGGTGGCCACGACGGGCCCCTTGGTCTCCAGGACCTGGGGGACGCACACACTGGTGGTCTTGCCCGCCCGGGGTCCCATGAGCCAGATCTGCACCCATTCCCAGGAGGCGTAAAGCCGCTTGCCGTTGTTGACCAGCTTGGCCAGCGGCACCCCCGGCCCGGCGGCGAGGGCCCGGAGCCGCTCGGCATCCCGGGCGGCGTGGGGCTCGGTGAGGGCGTCGAACTCGCGGGCCTTGGCCATCTTCGGCGCTAGATGGTCGATGCGGGTCCGGGTCTTCTGGGTGCGGCGCACCACCACGACGAAGGCGGCCGCGACCACCAGCAGCACCACCAGGCCGAGACCGAACACGGCCAGCTGCACGCCACCGACCGGTACGTTTCCGGTGGCCTGGCCGAGCAGCAGCTCCACCGGGCCGCCGGCGGTGTGGGTGCGGGTCGCGGGGTCGAGCCAGGCCCCGACCGTCCAGAGCAGCGCCCCGCCGAGGACGGCGGTGAGGACTCCGGCGGCTAGCACCCAGCCGGTCTCGGCCGAGGCCGGCTGGGTGCGCCGGCCGGGGCGGGGGTCTCCGAGCATCACTGCACCATGTCCCAGTCGCGGTTGGTGTTGGTGTTGTCGATCTCCAGGTCGGTGAGCTGAACGTGCAGGGGCACCCCGGCCTCCTTGCCGGTCTTGAGCAGGAAGTTCCCCGCCCCGGGGCGCAAGCCGGCTTTGCCGGTCCAGGCGTCCACCGGGGCCTCGGCGATCCAGTCCGAGAGTTGGGAGACCTCGGCGCGGGAGAGGCCGAACACCTCCCGCAGATTGCCCATCTCGCCCTCGGCCAGCCCGCCGAGGAACACCATGGCGGAGCGTTCCACGAACCCCCAGGCGGTGGCCGTCAGGTGCGGTTCGGCCAGTTTGAGGTCGTTCATGGTGTGGGTGACCATCACCTGGGCCATCATCCGGCCCCTGTTGAGGCGGGTGATGGCGTCGATGAAGTGCACCATGTCGGCCGAGGCCCGCAGGATGCGCCAGAGCTCGTCCATGACCAGCAGGTAGGTCTTCCGTTGCCGTCCCTCGTCGGCGGCCAGGTACGCCTCCGCCGAGACGGTCGCGGAGCCGAGATTCCAGCACAGGGACTGCACCGCGGCCATGAGCACGTGGTCGTTCTCGTTGACCCCGGAGATGTCGAACACGGCCGGACGGCCGACCTCGATGTGCTCGGAGGTCGGCTCGGAGAACATCGTCCCGTACATCCCCGACGGGCCCAGGGAGATCAGCGCGTCGAGGACCTCCCGGACGCGGGCGTCGTAGTCGGCGTCGTTGTCGTGGGTCAGGGTGACCGCCCGCAGGGATGCCGGCCGGGCGGTGATGTGGGCGATGACGTCGCCCAGAAGCGGCGGGGAGGTCAGGTCCGGGTCCAGGTCTGTCAGGGCGGTGGCGATCACGGAGCGCTCGTGCGGGGCGAGCTCACGGCCGAGCATCATCCCCACCACCCCGGCGATCAGCGACCACACACCCGGGAGTGGGGCCAAATCAAAGCATCACAGTGGGGCCAAATGAGGTTGTCATACTCAATGACGACTGAGTTGCTTCTCTCTCCTAGCGCGGTGACGTGGGTGATGGCCGGGTACGTCCTGGCCGCGGGGTCGCTGATGATCGCCGGTGGTCGGATCGCGCAGGCGGTGGGGTACACGCATGCGATGACGCTCGGTTTGGTGCTGTTCGGGTTGGCCTCGGCTGTGGGTGGTGCGGCAGGGGAGGGGTGGGTGCTAATCGCCGCCCGCGTTGCTCAGGGGGTGGGGGCCGCTTTGATGACGCCGGCGGCGATGGCGCGCTTGTCAGCCGCGTTCCCCGACGAGGACAGGGAGAGAGCGTACGGAATTTTCGGGATGATTATGGGCAGTGGGACGGCGATTGGACTGCTTCTGGGCGGCACGCTCACGCAGTTCCTTAGTTGGCGAGCGTGCATGTATGTCAATGTCTTGTTCGTCCTGGTGTCCCTGATCGTCTCGTTCGTCGCCCGCGATCACGGTGTGCGTGAGCCTACGCACGGCCGCGGTTGGTGGCGTGGTGTGATCCTTGCGTGTGGGGCAGGACTGGTCATCCAAGCAGTCACCCAGGCTGGATCCCCGCTTGAGGTGGCCCTGTTCGGCACCTTCGGGGTCATCGTCCTGGGAGGGTTCTTCGGGCTTGATCGCAACTCAGCCTCGCCGCTGGTGCCGTTCTCCCTGTTCCGCAACCCGGCACGACGTGCCGCCTATCTCGGTCTGTTCTTGTGGGGCGTCGCGACGATCACTACGTTCGTCTCGGCCAGCACTGCGCTCCAACACAAGCATAGTCTTGACCCGCTGATCGCGGGAGTCCTCTTTCTCGTTTACCCGATCGCTATTCAAGTGGGCCTGTTCCTCACACGCTGCCTCGGCACGCGAACAGAGGTCGTTCATATTGGCGTCGGACTTGCGGTCATCGGTGCTGGACAGGTCGTCTACGCCCTGAGCGAGGATGGGCTAGCGACACTAATAATTACGCTAGCGCTGATGGGGGTGGGAACTTCGCAGGTTATGCCGCACGCGAATAGCGCGATGAACCGCGATGCGGGAACTCACGCGGGTGTCGCCGGCGGTGTCGGCACCACCCTTCAGCAACTCGGCGGAAGCGTCGGGCTCGCTCTCCCTGTCGCTTTTGCCACTGTCACCGCACACACTACCAACTTCGCCGCCGGGATCACCGCTCTAACCCTCGTAATCGGAGCGGCCGTCGTCCTCTGGCCATCAAAGCGCACTACCAACGCGACCAAGAGCCAAGAAACTAAGGAGCAGCACGCATGAAGATCCTGATCACCGGAGCCAGCGGACGCGTCGGCGGGCACGTAACTCGCTTCCTCGCCGACAGCCACGAGGTCACCGCCACCACCCGTTCATACCCACCCCGGGGTGCGCACCAGGTCGCCTGGCGAAAAGCGGACCTCGCAGACCCGGAACCATGGACAGCACTCCTCAACGACGTGGATGCGGCGTTCTTGTTTCCCGCGTTCGGACACACGCAGCACTTCATCGACGCCGCCACTCGAGTGGGTCTGCCCAAACTGGTCCTGCTGTCATCCGGCGCGGTCAGCGACAGCGACGACAGCATGATCAAGAGCGTGCACGCCGACATCGAGGAGCAAGCCAGAGCCAGCGGGGTGGCGACTGTACGGGTACGCCCCACCGTATTCATGGCCAACGACCTCGCCTGGCTACCCGCTGTGAAGAGCGGCGAAGCGGTTCCGCTGGCATATCCGCACGCGGCGATGCCCGCCGTTGCCGAGCAGGACATCGCCGCGGTCATCGCGGCGTGCCTGACCCAAGATGTCGACAGCGAGATCTACGACGTCACTGGTCCTCAAAGCCTGACTCAGGTCGAGCGGCTGCAGATCATCGCGAACCATGTGACCGGTGCTGATGCACGATGGGCCGACATCACCGACGATGCCGAACGGGACGGCCTGCCCGGAATGCCTGGCCCGCCGGGTGAGTACCTCCTGCGGAATCTTGCCCGCGCGGCAGACGAGCCCGCCCCGGTCAGCTTCAATGTCCAGCGGATTCTCGGACGCGAGGCACTCGACTACACACGTTGGATTAACGAAGTGATCTAGTATTGACCTCGCCGGCCGCTTCGGCCTCCCAC
>NZ_SCMW01000069.1:0-14771 GCF_005502845.1 Brevibacterium sp. 2SA
GTGGGGAAACGCCCGGTTAACCGTTCCGATCCCGGTAGCTAAGCCCATGTCATGCTGATGGTACTGCAACTTGGTGGTTGTGGGAGAGTAAGTGACTGCCGCAATATTCTTTGATGGTGGGGGCACTCCTTTGTTGGGTGCCCCCACTTTCTGCATTCATGCACCGGACCGGGTGTCGCGCCGGTTGGGGTGTCTGCTGTAGTCAGCTGGGGGTGTCGAGTCCGAGGAAGCGGCGGACTGCCTCGGTGCCGGTGACCTCGACCGGCTCGGGCCCGCGAATGATGTCGGCAGCCGGCAGCATCAGCTGGTGCTCCGTGTGCGCTTTGCCGTCCTGGACGACGATGCGCTTCTGCCCGTTGGGGGAGTAGCCGAGCTTCTCGGAGACCCGGCGACTCGGATCGTTGCCGTCGATATGCGCGGTATGGAAGACCTCGACGTCGAAGTGATCGGTGAACGCGGTGACGACGGCACGACGCATCTGCGTCCCGTACCCCTGACCCTGCTCGGCCCGTGCCAGCCACGATCCTGTCGTCACCGACTTCGTGGCGAGGAAGTCCTTGCCGGTGATGCCCTGCAGGCCGATGACCCGTCCATCGACGCGGACGGTGAACTCGATGGTCCACTCCTGCCGTGAGAAGTTCGCCCGAGTGGCCCACTGGAACTGAGCGATGTTCGTCGCGATCTCCTCATCGGTTCCCGAATCCCAGTCGACGAGGAATGCCGGCGCAGTGTCACGCCGGACTCCGCCACGGGCGATCTCTGCGAGTTCGGGATAATCGGACTCCCGTGTCGGCGTGAGTTCCATCGTTCCCATCGTGATGCGCAGCCCGAAGGGCGGCCAGATCGCTGCCAAATCCATGCCCCGAGTCTAGGCCTCAGCGACCCCGAAGGGGGCTCAGCGTGCCGGAAGGGGACTCCGCGTTCCGACATCGACATGTCGCGCGCCCATCGGGTGCGGAGAGGGGCGGGTCAGCGGGGGCCGATCGTGCCGTAGGCCTTGCGCCACCGCAGCAGCGGCTGCGACTTGCCGCTGTCGGCACCGGCGCCGAGGGCGATGACCTCCCCGACGACGAGACTGTGGGTGGCGACGGTGAGGATGTCGGTGAGCCGGAGCTCGAACCAGGCGATCGCGCCGTCGAGCACGGGCTGTCCCGACCGCGGGGCAGGGAAGTTCCCGATCCCGCCGAGCGCACCGTAGAGAGGCTGACCCGAAGCGCCGAGCCGTTCGGAGAGATCCCGCTGATCAGAGGCGAGGACGGAGATCGCGAAATGGTCGCTCATCTCCAAGGTCTCCATCATCCGCGACCCCGAGTAGATGCTCACCGCCATCGTCGGCGGGTCGTAGGAGACGTCGAGGAACGAGTCGACCGTGATCGCATGCGCCGCCTGCCCGCGCCTGGCCGAGACCACGGCGACAGCGGCGGCGATGTCGTCACTGAGCTCGCGGTAGCGCTCTGTGAGCGAATACTCGTGGGACCGATCCATGGTTCCCATTCTAGGGAACTACAATGGAGCCATGACCTATCCAGCTACAGGCGGTTCGGCGACGATCGAGCGCGAGCAGAGCGAGCAGCTTGTCGAACCCGGTGACCACGAACGGTACAGCCACTACGCGCCCAAGGACAAGATCATGGAGTCCATGGTCACGGGCACCCCGCTCATCGCCCTGTGCGGAAAGGTGTGGGTGCCGAGCCGGGACCCCGAGCGCTTCCCCGTCTGCCCGAAATGCAAAGAGATCTTCGAATCGATGCCTGAAGGACCCAAGGAGTAAATGGCCGCGGAACGTCTCCCAGGGACCTCCGCCGCCGAACAGCTCCCACCGGCCTTCCCCGAGCGCGCAGCGTGGGGAACGGCCGGCAAACTGCGCGCATGGCAGGCCGAGGCCCTCGACCTCTACTTCCGGGACCAGCCCAAGGACTTCCTCGCCGTGGCGACCCCGGGCGCCGGCAAGACGACGTTCGCGCTGCGCCTGGCCGCCGAACTCCTCGCCCAGCGCGTCGTCAACCGCGTCACCGTCGTCGCACCCACCGAACACCTCAAGGTCCAGTGGGCCGACTCGGCCGCGCGCGTCGGCATCAAACTCGACCCGCACTTCAAGAACTCGCAGGGCAAGCACGCCCCCGGGTACCACGGAGTCGCCCTCACCTACGCCCAGGTCGCTGCGAAGCCCGCACTCCACCACAACCGCACCGCTGCCGGGCGAACCCTCGTCATCCTCGACGAGGTCCACCACGCCGGTGACGCCCTGTCCTGGGGCGATGCCGTGCGAGAGGCCTTCGGCCCGGCGGTGCGACGCCTGTCGCTGACCGGCACCCCGTTCCGGTCGGACACCTCGCCGATCCCGTTCGTCACCTATGCCCCCGACGCCGAGGGCATCCGCACCTCCGTCGCCGACTACTCGTACGGCTACGGCCGCGCACTCAAGGACTCCGTCGTCCGCCCCGTCCTCTTCCTCGCCTACGCCGGTGCGATGTCGTGGCGGACGAAGGCCGGAGACGAGATGTCGCACGTCCTCGGCGAGGAGACGACGAAGGACATCAACTCCCAGGCCTGGCGGACCGCGCTCGATCCCGCCGGCGACTGGATCCCCGCCGTGCTCAAAGCTGCCGACATCCGGCTGACCGAGGTCCGCCGCACCGTCCCCGACGCCGGTGGCCTCGTCATCGCCACCGACCAGGACGCCGCCCGCGCCTATGCGAAGGTGCTGCGCGAGATCACGGGGGAGAGGCCCACCGTCGTCCTCTCCGACGAAGCCGGCGCCTCCGCGCGCATCGAGGAGTTCCAGAACTCGACGGACCGGTGGATGGTCGCTGTGCGCATGGTCTCCGAAGGCGTCGACGTCCCGCGTCTGTGCGTCGGCGTCTACGCGACCTCGTCGTCGACCCCGCTCTTCTTCGCACAGGCCATCGGCCGCTTCGTGCGCGCCCGCAAGCGCGGGGAGACCGCCTCGGTGTTCCTGCCCTCGGTCCCGATCCTCCTCGCCCTGGCCAACACGATGGAGGTCGAACGCGACCACGCCCTCGACCGGCCGCGCAACGAGGACGAGAACGACGTCGTCGTCTTCGATGATCAGGCCCTCGAACAGGCCAACCGCAACGAGGGCGCGTCCGACCAGCTCGGGTCGTTCGAAGCCCTCGGCGCCGAGGCGCTCTTCGACCGGGTGCTCTTCGACGGCGGTGAGTTCGGCACCGGTGGCGCGATCGGCTCCGAGGACGAACTCGACTTCATCGGCATCCCCGGCCTCCTCGAACCCGAACAGGTCCACGAGCTGCTGCGCACCCAGCAGGCCAGGCAGGCGCAGCGGAAGACCGCGGCGGCACCGCCCGCGGCAGAGGTCCACACCAGCGAACTCGAGCACCGGGCGATGAAGGAGGAGCGCGACCAGCTCCAGAGCCTCGTCGGCGCGTGGTCGCGGCGGACCGGCACCCCGCACAAGAACGTCCACGTCGAACTCCGCAGAGCGTGCGGCGGCCCGGCGGTCGCCCAGGCCACCCGTGAGCAGATCCAGGCGCGGATCAAGAAGCTTCAGGACTGGTTCATCGGCCGGAAGTGACGCGGCCTCAGTTCGCGTAGAAGACCGTGGGAATCGCCGGTTCGCCGTCCTGGAGGCGGCGGGCCGACCGCGGCAGCTCGGCCAGCGACTCGTCGTGGCGGGCGCATGCCTTCTTCACTCCGCCGGGACCGGTGTACGATTCGTCGACCTCACCGGCGACGACGAGATCGACCGACAGATGCCGTCCGTCGTCGAGATCGGCGGGCAGATCGGGAATGCCGACGGCCTCCTCGACGGCGATCGCCCCGTCGATGAGGCGCCTGGCCTCCTTGTGGCCGCCGCGGGAGGGCTTGCCGCTGGAGTTCTTCGCCACCGCCGTCCACGTTCCCGCTTCGTCGGCGCGGGCCACGAGCTTGTAGACTAGCCCCGCAGCCGGCGCCCCTGACCCGGTGACGACCCGGGTGCCGACACCGTACGCGTCGACGGGGGAGGCCGCGAGCGCGGCGATCGCATACTCGTCGAGGTCGCTCGTCACCGTGATCGTCGTGTCCTTGGCCCCGAGGCGGTCGAGTCCGGCCCGCACCTCGCTGGCCTGTTCGATGAGGTCACCCGAATCGATGCGGACCCCGCCGAGGCGGTCGCCGGCGAGGTCGATCGCCGTCCGCAGCGCCTCCTCGACGTCGTAGGTGTCGAGGAGCAGCGTCGTGTCGGTGCCCAGCGACGACAGCTGCGCGGCGAACGCCTCGCGTTCGGAGTCGTGGAGGAGCGTGAACGAATGGGCCGAGGTGCCGATCGTCGGCAGGCCGTACTCGAGGCCCGCGGCGAGATTCGACGTCGAGGAGAATCCGCCGATGACGGCCGCGCGGGCGGCCGCGACGGCGGCATGTTCGTTCGTCCGCCTCCCGCCCATCTCCGCGCACGGACGATCGCCGGCGGCCTGCGCCATCCGGGAGGCCGCGGAGGCGACAGCGCAGTCGTAGTTGAGCGCGGAGAGGATGAGGGTCTCGAGGATGACGCCCTCGGCGAAGCTCGCCTCGATCGTCAGCAGCGGTGAGCCCGGGAAGTAGATCTCCCCTTCGGCGTACCCGCGGATCGTGCCGGTGAACCGGTAGTTCGCGAGCCAGTCGATGGTCTCCTTGTCCACGATCTGCTCACGGCTGAGGAAGCTCAGCTGCTCATCGTCGAAGCGGAAGTCCCCGAGCATCTCGAGGATCCGACCGGTGCCGGCGACGACGCCGTAGCGGCGCCCGGCGGGAAGGCTGCGGCCGAAGACCTCGAAGAGGCTGCGGCGGTGAGCAGCTCCGGATCTCAAGGCGGCCTGCACCATCGTCAATTCGTACTGATCGGTGAAGAACGCAGTGGAACCGGTGCGTGTGAGATCACTCATAGGCGCGATCTTACGTCACGACAGCCTCGGCGATCTGCCGTATTGTGGAAACGTGAGCAATCCAACGACCCCTGTTCTCGAGCCCGATGTCCGGGAGCGGACCGACCAGGACAGGGCCCGACCATGGAAGACCGTCGTCTTCAACGACCCGGTCAATCTCATGAGCTACGTCAGCTACGTCTTCCAGAGCTACTTCGGCTATTCCGCGGAGAAGGCGCACACGCTCATGCTCGAAGTCCACGAGAACGGGCGCTCTGTCGTCGCCACCGGCGGACGCGAGGAGATGGAGCGCGACACCCAAGCGATGCACGAATTCGGCCTATGGGCCGCGTGCCAACCAGAAACAGGATCCGACTGACGCATGGCCGCCATAGATGCTCGAGGGGACGACGTCGTCCTCAGACTCGAGGACAACGAACGTTCCCTCATGCTCACCGTCTTCACCGACCTCGCCGCGCTCCTGAGCGAGGAGACCGAGGACGGCGATGAGGACAGCCGCCCCGATTCGGAGAACTGGGAGGCCCGTCTCGGCCTCATCGAACGGCCCCGTCCCGACGACCCGGCCCTGCTCCGTCTCTTCCCCGACGTCGACCCGCTCGACGAGGAGCGGTCCGCTGAGTTCCGTCGCCTCACCGAATTCGATCTCGCGCAGGCGAAGGCGCACAACGTGCGGATCATCCTCATGGGTCTGCGCCGCGGAGCCGCGATCACCCTGACCCGCGACGACGTCCTCGCGTGGATGAAGGGACTCAACGACCTGCGGCTCGTCCTCGCCGTGCGCCTGGGCATCGACACCGAGGAGGCTCAGGAGGAGACGTACGCCCGCCGCGGCGAGCTCGACGAATCCGAAGAGCTCACGCTCACCCTCTACGACTTCCTCACCTGGATCCAGGACCGCCTGACGACGTCCCTGCTCGCGGAGATGCAGGGGGACGAGGACGCATGAGACTCACCGCCCTCGGCACCGCCGGGTCGTTCCCCGGACCCGGATCCGCCGCCAGCTGCTACCTCGTCGAGACCGACGAGGAGTCCCCGACGAGGATCGTGCTCGACCTCGGATCCGGGGCGCTCACCCCGCTCCAGCAGGCCGTCGACCTCGACTCCGTGTCCGCGGTCGTGCTCAGCCACCTCCATCCCGACCACTGCATGGACATGATGGGGCTCTACGTCCGGCACTGCTACGACCCGCGCTTCTTCAGCGGCGACATCACCGACACCGGCACCATCCGGACCCGCACGACCGTCCTCGCCCCGGCCGGGGCGAAGGAGCGGCTGACCCGGGCCTACCAGACGCCGCCGGGCAAGTCCCCGGTCGCCGAGGGCTGCGAGGACACCGACTTCGGTCGGCCCTTCGAGTTCGTCGACCTCGACGACCGCGCGGTGATGACCATCGGGTCGCTCACCGTCGAGGCCTTCCTCGTCGCCCATCCCGTCGAGACCTACGCGCTGCGGATCACCGATGCGAACGGCCGCGTGCTCGTCTACTCCGCCGACACCGACGAATGCGACAACCTCGTCGCCGCCGCCGCCGGCGCTGACCTCTTCCTCTGCGAAGCCGCCTTCCAGGAGGGCCGGGACACCGTGCGCGGCGTCCACCTCACCGGTCGCCGCGCCGGCCGCGTCGCCGCGACCGCCGACGTCAAGTCACTCGTGCTCACTCACATCCCGGTGTGGACGAACTGCACGATCGTCCGCGGTGAGGCCGCAGGCGAGTACCGTGGACCCATCGAACTCGCGAAGCCCGGAGCCTGGTGGACCGTGTGAGGCCGCCTCGCCGACTCCGCCGACGACCGACCAGCCACCAGCCACCACCGATCAGCCACCACCCACCGAGACTGAGGACGGACGAATCATGACGCGCGCCGACGGACGACAGGCGGACGAACTCCGCGATGTGAAGATCACCCGCAACTGGATCACCACCGCCGAGGGCTCGGCGCTCATCGAGTTCGGCAACACCCGGGTGCTGTGCGCGGCCTCCCTGACCGAGGGCGTGCCCCGCTGGCTCAAAGGCCAGGGCCGTGGCTGGGTGACCGCAGAGTACGCGATGCTCCCGCGCGCCACGGACTCCCGCAGCACCCGCGAATCCGTCAAGGGCAAGCTCGGGGGCCGCACCCATGAGATCTCCCGCCTTATCGGCCGCAGCCTGCGCGCCGTCATCGACATGACGAAGCTCGGGGAGAACACGCTCGTCCTCGACTGCGATGTCCTCCAGGCCGACGGCGGCACCCGCACCGCATCGATCACCGGCGCCTACGTCGCGATGGCCGATGCCATCGAGCGCGGACGCTCGAGCGGCATCATCCCGGCCGCGAACCGTCCGCTCATCGACTCCGTCGCCGCGATCAGCGTCGGCATCGTCGAGGGCCGGCCCGTCCTCGACCTGCCCTACGTCGAGGACTCGACGGCCGAGACCGACATGAACGTCGTCATGACCGGGTCGGGCAAGTTCGTCGAGGTCCAGGGCACTGCCGAAGGCGCCCCGTTCGATCGGGACGAACTCGGTGCCCTCCTCGATCTCGCCGCGAAGGGCTGTAAGGACCTCACCGAACTCCAGGCCGAAGTGCTCGGCCGATGACGACGTTCGTCCTCGCCACCCACAACGAGAAGAAGAAGCGCGAGCTCCTGGCCATCCTCCTGCCCGTCCTCGGGGAGGACACCACGGTGCTCACCGCCGCCGAGGCGGGACTGCCCGATGTCGCCGAGACCGGGGTGACGTTCGAGGAGAACGCGCTCATCAAGGCCCGGGCCGCGGCGCGGGCCACCGGGAAGACGGCGATCGCCGATGACTCCGGCATCGCCGTCGACGTCCTCGGCGGAGCCCCTGGCATCTTCTCCGCCCGCTGGGCCGGTCGGCACGGAGACGACGCCGCGAACCTCGAGCTCCTCCTCGCCCAGCTGTCCGACATCGCCGCCGAGCACCGCGGCGCCCAGTTCCGCTGCGCGGCCGCCGCCGTCACCCCCGACGGACGCGAATTCGTCACCGAGGGGGTCATGCCCGGGCACCTGGCGACCGCACCGGCCGGGGACGGCGGATTCGGCTACGACCCGATCTTCATCCCCAGCGGGTCGGAGATCAGCGCCGCCGAGATGACGCCGGAGGAGAAGAACGCCCGTTCGCACCGGCGCATCGCCTTCGACGCGCTCGCCGCGATCCTCGGCGCCGAATCCGGACTCTGAGACCGCCTCGGTGACGGGGTCCCTGCCGCAGGCAGCAGTCCCGTTCCAGATCAGCCGCTCACGATGTGACCCCCGCCACGTTCACGGGGCCCGGGCTCGGATACACTGACAGAGCCGATGGGCATCCCGAACTACGAGGTGAACGATGAAGACTCCGCGCGCCACACTCCTGGTCGCGGCCGCAGCCGCTGCGACCCTGTTCCTGTCAGCGTGCTCCGCGGGAGCCTCGGACCCGGGGGAGGGGCAGAACGACTCGATGGCGATCGCGTTCACCGCCGAACCGGTCAACCTCGACTTCACCTCGACCTCCGGGGTGGCGATCCCCGAGGCGCTCATGGAGAACGTCTACGAATCCCTCGTCCGCGTCGACGAACAGGGCAAGATTCAGCCCGCCCTCGCGCAGGAATGGGACGTCTCCGATGACCGGCGGACCTACACGTTCACCCTGCGCGACGGAGTGACGTTCTCCAACGGTGCGGAGCTGACGAGCGAGGACGTGAAGTACTCGTACGAACGCGTGCAGAACGAATGGCAGAACCCGCTGAAGTCGAAGATGGACATCGTCGAGGAGATCACAACTCCCGATGACTCCACCGTGGAGATCACCCTGGCGAAGCCGTCGAACATTTGGCTGTTCAACCTCACCACCCTCGTCGGCGCCGTCTTCGACACCGCCGGCACCGACGATCTCGCGAACCAGGCGATCGGGACGGGCCCGTATGCCGTCGACTCGTTCACGCGCGGACAGTCCATCGACTTCGTCGCCCGCGACGACTACTGGGGTGAGCAGCCCGCGGTGGCCAACGTCGAGTTCAAGTACTTCAAGGACGCGGTGTCGGCGGCGAACGCCCTGAAGTCCGGGGAGATCGACGTCGTCTCGAACCTGCAGGCCCCGGAGCTCGCCAGCGAATTCCAGAACGACGACTACCAGATCGTCTCCGGAACGACGAACGGCGAAGTCGTCCTCTCGATGAACAACGCCGAGGGCATCTTCGCCGACAAGACCGCACGCGAGGCCGTGATGTACGCCATCGACCGCCAGGCCGTGCTCGACACCGCCTGGGCCGGCTACGGGGAGCTCATCGGGTCGATGGTTCCGCCCACGGACCCGTACTACGAAGACCTCACCCAGGTGTGGCCCTACGACCCGGAGAAGGCGAAGTCGCTCGTCGACGAGGCGGGGATCAGCGGCGAGGAGTTCGCCTTCACCGTGCCGAACCTGCCGTATGCGAAGGCGATCTCCGAGATCGTGTCCTCCCAGCTCGAGGCCGTCGGGCTCAAAGCGCGAATCGAGACACAGGAGTTCCCCGCCGTGTGGCTCGACAAGACGTTCACGAAGCACGAATACGACATGTCGGTGATCAACCACGCCGAACCCCGCGACCTGCTCACGGTGTTCTCCTCCGACTACTACACCGGCTACGACGACACGAAGATCAAGGAGCTCGCGGAGAAGGCCGACACCGGCACCGAGGAGGAGTACATCTCCGGCATGAAGGACATCGCGCGCACGATCACCGAGGATGCCGCCGCCGACTTCCTCTTCCTCTTCCCCAACCTCGTCGTCGCGAAGGCCGACGTCAGCGGGATCCCGGCCAACCGCGTCTCCGACGCCTTCCGCATCGCCGATCTCAGCTGGGCGTGAGACCCGTCGCCCATGCTCGCCTACATCCTCGGTCGGTTCGTCCAGTTCCTCCTCTCCCTCTTCGTCGCCTCGGTGATCGTCTTCGCGCTGATGAGCGTCCTGCCGGGCAACGCGGCACAGGTGGCGCTGGGAACGAACGCGACACCGGAGGCCGTCGCCGCCCTCGAAGCCCGGTACGGTCTCGATGAGCCCCCGATCGTCCGCTACCTCGACTGGGTCGGCGGCATGGTCCAGGGCGACTTCGGCACCTCGTACGTCACGGGCACGCAGATCACCCCGGTCATCGTCGACAGCGTCCAGGTCACCGCGATCATCGTCGTCACCGCGATCGTCCTCGCCGTCGCCATCGCCGTGCCGTTGGGCACCTTCGCCGCCCTCGAGCAGCGCAACTGGGTGGGCGCGACGATCTCCGCACTCAGCCAGATCGGGATCGCGATCCCCAACTTCCTCGCCGCCATCCTCCTCGTCATGGTCTTCTCCCTCACCCTGGGATGGTTCCCCTCCCAGGGGTGGACGGCGCCGATCGAGGGCTTCGGCGACTTCCTCGCAGGCCTCGTCCTCCCTGTCGTGGCCCTGGCCCTCGTCCAGGCCGCGATCCTCACCCGCTACGTCCGCTCGGCGGTCCTCGACGTCATGCGGGAGGACTTCATCCGCACCGCCCGGGCGAAGGGCCTGACCCGCACCCGGGCGCTCTTCGCCCACGGTCTGCGCAATGCCGCGATCCCCGTCATCACCGTCGCCGGCGTCCAGCTCGCGACCCTCCTCGTCGGCGCCGTCGTCATCGAGCAGATCTTCGTCCTCCCCGGCATCGGCTCGGAGCTCGTGCGGGCCGTGGCCAACCGCGACCTGCTCACCGTGCAGGGCATCGTCATGGTCCTCATCGTCCTCGTCCTCATCATCAACTTCATCGTCGACCTCCTCTATCCCGTCGTCGACCCGCGTCTGAGGAATGCCGCATGAGCGAGCCCAACCCCCGCGACACCGTCGCCACCGACCCCGCCGCAGCGGCACCTGCCGTCCCCAAGCGGAGGCGACGCCGCCTCGGTGCGCCGCTGCTCATCGGGGGCGTCCTCGTCGCCCTCATCGTCGTCCTCGCGCTCATCTCCTTCGTCTGGACGCCCTATGATCCGGGTGCCGTCGACCCCGCCGCGCGACTCGAATCCGCGAGCCCGGCGCACCCCTTCGGCACCGACCGGTTCGGCCGTGACACCCTGACGTGGATCATGGACGGGGCGCGGATCACGCTCCTGGTCGGCGTCGTTGCCGTCGGCATCGCCCTGCTCATCGGCACCCCGATCGGCATCCTCGCCGCCGTCTTCGCCCAGTACCCGTGGGGCGGGTGGATCGGCGCGGCGATCATGCGCGCCAACGACATCCTCCTCGCCTTCCCCGCCCTGCTCCTGGCGATCATCTTCGCCGCCGTCTACCAACCCGGCACCGGACCGGCGATGGCCGCCGTCGGCATCGCCTCGATCCCCGGGTTCGCCCGCGTCGCCCGCTCCGGCACACTGCAGGTGCTTGGTTCCGACTACGTGCGCGCGGCCCGCGCCGCCAACCGCAGCCCCGGCGCGATCGCCGTCGTCCACGTCCTGCCGAACATCGCCGGCATGGTCATCGTCCAGGCGTCCGTGACGTTCGCCATCGCCGTCCTCGCCGAGGCGGGTCTGTCCTTCCTCGGTCTCGGCACCCAGGCGCCGGTGCCGTCGTGGGGACGGATGCTCCAGGAGTCCCAGCAGTTCCTCACCACCCACCCCGAACTCGCGCTGTGGCCGGGCCTCTTCATCGCGCTCGCCGTCCTCGGGTTCAACCTCCTCGGCGACGGCCTGCGGGACCGCTTCGACCCGAAGATGGAGGTGCGCTGAGATGGCCGAGACCCTCCTCGACGTCGCCGGGCTGACGATCACCCCGGCCGATTCGGGCGCCCCCGTCGTCGACGGCGTGTCCCTGACGATGGCGCCGGGGGAGCGGGTCGGACTCATCGGGGAGTCCGGATCGGGGAAGTCCCTGACCGCGCTGTCGATCATGGGGCTGCTGCCCGAGGAGCTCTCCGCCGCCGGTTCCGTGACCCTGGCGGGCTTCGACGGCAACGTCCTCGAAGCGAGCGAACGGCGACTGGCCCGGATGCGCTCGGATCTCGTGTCGATGGTGTTCCAGGAGCCGATGAGCGCGCTCAACCCGCTCATGCGCGTCGGCGACCAGATCGCCGAGGTGCTCCGCCTCCACGGCGGCGTGCCACGGGCTGAGATCCCCGCGCGGGTCCGCGACCTCCTCGTCAGCGTGCACATGCCCGACCCCGACGGGGCGCGGTTCGCCTATCCGCACCAGCTCTCCGGCGGCCAGCGGCAGCGGGTCATGCTCGCCATCGCACTCGCGAACTCGCCGCGCCTGCTCATCTGCGACGAGCCGACGACCGCGCTCGACGTCACCGTGCAGAAGCACATGCTCGACCTCATCTCCGAACGCGTCGACGCTGTGGGGGCGGGTCTCCTCTTCATCACCCACGACCTTGCCGTCGTCGCCGGCCTCTGCGACCGCGTCATCGTCATGCACGGGGGCCGGATCGTCGAGACCGGCAGCGTCGTGGAGGTCTTCACCGACCCCCAGCACGCGTACACGCGCGGCCTCCTCGCCTCCTCCGACCTCGAGGCCACCGATGAGAACGGACGGCTCTTCACGCTGCGCACCGCAGGGGAGTACGCGGGGCCCGGCGGAACCGAGCGGTCGGACCCGCTCTCGAGATTCGCCCCGCCGTCCCCCGGTGGGGCGACGGACAGGCCGGTGACCGCCTCGGCGCGCGGCGTCGTCCAGCGGGCACAGTCGGCACCCGAGGGGGGAGACCCGGACCCGCTCATCGAGGTCGCCGGTGTCTCGAAGCTCTACCGCACGGGCGGACTCCTCTTCCGGCGCCGCCGGCCCGTCCAGGCCCTCGAGAGCATCGACCTCAGCGTCGCCCGCGGACAGCGGCTCGGCATCGTCGGCGAATCCGGGTCGGGGAAGTCGACGCTGCTGTCCATCCTCGCCGGCCTCGACACCCCGACGACCGGGCATGTGCGCGTCGGCGACATCACCGTCGAATCGGCGTCCGCGGCAGACCTGAAGACCCTGCGCGAGCACCTGCAGATCGTCTTCCAGGATCCGTTCGCCTCCCTCGACCCGCGCATGCGCATCGCCGACATCGTCGCCGAACCGCTCATCGCCAAGGGCATCGGACGGGAGGAGCGGGAGGCCAGGGTCGAGGAGATGCTGCGTGCCGTCGACCTCGACCCGGCCACGATGCGCCGCTACCCGCACCAGTTCTCCGGCGGGCAGCGGCAGCGGATCTCGATCGCCCGTGCCCTCGTCTCCCGCCCGCAGATCCTCGTCGCCGACGAACCGGTCTCCGCCCTCGACGTCTCCGTGCGCGCGCAGGTGCTCAACCTGCTCAGCGACCTCGTCGACGACTACGCCCTCACCCTCGTCTTCGTCTCCCACGACCTCGGCGTCGTCCGCCACCTGTGCTCGGACGTCGTCGTCATGAAGGACGGTCGCATCGTCGAGGCCGGCACGACCGAGGGCGTCTACGCACACCCGCGTGAGGAGTACACGAGAAGCCTCATCGCGGCGACGCCCAACCTCGCCGAGGCGCTCGCCGGCGCCCGCTGACCCCGAGAAGAGAGAAGGACGACGATGACCTTGGCCGACCGCTCAGCTGCGGAGATGACGGCGGGCTTCGCCGCCGGGGACTTCGATCCGCGCGACGTGTTCGCTGCCGTGGCAGAGCGGATGGACGCATGGGAGCCGGTCATCAACGCCCTCGTCCACCGCGACGATGCGCGGTCGACCGCGGCTGCCGAGGCGAGTGCCCGGCGGTGGCGGGAGAACCGACCGCTCAGTCGCCTCGACGGGGTGCCGGTGACGATCAAGGAGAACATCGCACGCCGGGGAGTGCCGATGCCCTCGGGACATGCCTGGGTCGAGGTTCCCGTCGCCGACAATGATGCGCCGATCACCGAGCGACTTCAGGAGGCCGGTGCCGTCATCGTCGGGTCGACGACGATGCCGGACTGGGGGATGCTCTCGTCCGGGGTCTCCTCCCTCCACGGGATCACCCGCTCCCCGCTCGACCCGAGCCTGACGACCGGAGGGTCGAGTGCGGGAGCCGGAGCTGCGGCCGCTGCCGGGTACGGTCCGATCCACATCGGTTCGGACATCGGCGGGTCGATCCGCCTGCCGTGCACGTGGTTGGGGCTGGCCGGTCTCAAGCCGAGCTTCGGACGGGTTCCCCTCGACGTCCCCTACTTCGGACGCTGCGCGGGACCGCTCGCACGGTCGATGGCCGATGTCGCAGCGGTGATGCCCGTCATCTCCGCCCCCGATGACCGCGACTACTCCCGGCTGCCGCGGTTCGCCGCCGATGCCGAGGAAGACCTCGGGACTGTCGGACTCAACCCGGATGCGGCCTTCTCGCCGCGGGGACTGCGGATCGGTCTCCACCTCGACGCCGGCTGCGGTGAGCCGGTGGATCCGGAGGTCGCGGCGGTGATCGCCGAGGCGGGGCGGACGTTCGCCGCGGCCGGTGCCGAGGTCGTCGACGTCGACCCGTTCATCGACGACGACCTGCTGCGGGACATGGATCTGTTCTGGCGGGTGCGGTCGTGGACTGACCTGCGCGCTCTGCCGGTGTCCGAGCAGGACCTCATCCTGCCTTATATCCGGCAATGGGCGCAGGGCGGAGCCGACGTGCCGGGCACGACGCTCATGGACTGCTATCACAGCGTCCAGGAGATCCGCCGGCGCACCATCGCCGCCACCGGCGGGTTCGACCTCGTGCTCTCGCCGGTCGCCCCTGGAGCGGCCTTTCCCGCCGAGTGGCCGATGCCGTATCCGGACGCGACCGAGAAGATGGGCCACATCGGCTTCACGATGCCCTTCAACATGTCCGAGCAGCCGGCGGCGGCTGTCCTCGGCGGGTACACTGGGCTGTGTCAAGTTTCGTAGACGATCTCTTTGTGGATCAGGCGGCGATCGCGGCCTGAAGGGTGTAGTCGGCGCGCGCTTCGGCGGGCGTGCGGTAGCCGAGGCTCGAG
>NZ_SCMW01000006.1:0-116924 GCF_005502845.1 Brevibacterium sp. 2SA
GAGGAGGTCCCGCGCGACCAGCACCGCCGACGGAGATTCCCGAATCCCAGTTCCAGACATTCGACATCCCCGCGCCGACGATTCACGCCTGGCCGAAGGACTGGGCGGTCATCGGCAAACCCGCCGCCTTCTGGACGAACGCCGACGTCAGCTACATCGACATGACCCTCCTCACCTACGCCGTGCAGGTGAAGGTGACTCCGGAGAAGTACAACTGGAACTTCGGCGACGGCACCGGCGCGACGACTACAACCAAAGGCTCGAAACCGCAGCCCGGCGACAAGCCGGAGATCGGCCACGACTTCCAAGAAGTCGGACCGACAACCGTCGAGATGACAACGACGTTCACCGGCGAATTCTCCGTCGACGGCGGACCCTGGATCCCCATCGACGGCTACGCCTATGTCGCCAGCAACGAGCTGACCATCGACGTCTACCGGTTCCACCGCTATCTCGTCGACGAGGACTGCAACGCGAATCCGAATGGTCCCGACTGCAACTGACCCGGCTGAAACTGAACTGACTGCAAATGACCTGCATCGGCAATCAGTTCGTGCTCAACCGCGCACCCGCCACCCACAGAACGCCCAGATCTGAAACCGCAGAACGGTTGAAGTGGACTCGTCCCTGACCCTCCCACGACACCTGCTGACTCAACATCCGTTCGCGCGTGCCTTCAACGTCAATCAATCCGTTCCAGAAACATCCGTCCGTCCGTTCCAGCAACGTCCGCCCACCCGTACCAGCGACGTCCGTCCGCACCTGTCGAATCGTCGCCAATTCACACAGGAAAACCTCAAGGCTCCCTGAGAGACTATCGCCATGGTTTGCCGACTCACCGAGTTGCTCGTCGACTCACACTGGCGCGTTGTCATCATCGGCGCAGGTCAGGCCGGTCTCTCGGCCGCGCACTACCTCTGGCGCGATGGTTTGAAACCTGGTCGGGACTTCATCGTCCTCGACGCCAGCGATGGCCCCGGCGGTGCCTGGCGGCAGCGCTGGGAATCCCTGACGCTCGGTTCGACGAATCACATCGCCGATCTCCCCGGCTTCCCCCTCGGCGCGCCAGACCCGTCCGTGCCCGCATCCGAGATCGTCACCGACTACTACTCCCGTTACGAGAAGGAACTCGAACTCTGCGTCGTCCGTCCCGCCGAGGTTGCGCACGTGACCTCGGACGACACCGGTGCCGGACCGCTCAAGCTCACCGTCATGCTCGACGGCGAACGCCTGCACCTCACGAGCGACTACCTCATCGACGCGACGGGCACGTGGACCCACCCCTACGTCCCCTACGTTCCAGGGATCGCCGAATTCGAGGGCAAACAGCTCCACACCGCCCAGTTCCGCGAGGTCGAGGACTTCCGCGGCCTGCGCACGCTCGTCGTCGGCGGCGGCATCTCCGCCACCCAGTTCCTCCTCGAACTCGCCACCGTCACCGACACCCTGTGGGCCACCCGCCGTCCACCGAACTTCACCGCCCGCGAATTCGACGGCAACTGGGGACTCGAGGTCGAACGCGCGGTGCGCTCCCGCACCCTCGCCGGACTCCCACCGGCCAGCGTCGTCCGCACCACCGGGCTGCCGCTGCGCCGCGAATTCCTCGACGGCGTCGAATCCGGAGTCCTCGTCTCCCGCGGCATGTTCGACGAGATCCTTCCCCACGGCGTGCATTTCCCGGCCCGACCCGCCGAGGAGGCGGTGACCTCCGAAGGCCTCGGCCCCTCCCACAGCGACCGTCTCGCCCTCCCCCAGTCATGGCAGCCGTTCCCCGAGGAGCGCATCGAGGAGGTCGACGTCATCTTCTGGAACACCGGATTCCGTGCCGCCCTCAACCACCTCGCACCCCTCCACCTGCGCACCCGCGAAGGCGGCATCGCCATGGACACCGAGGTGGCCGTCAGGGACGATCACCGCATCTTCCTCGTCGGCTACGGGTCCGCGAGCTCGACGATCGGCGCGACCCGCGCCGGTCGCATCGCCGCCCGCGAGCTCCTCAAACGCCTCGAGACCACTGACACCGCTGAGACGACCGGTCACGAGAACCTCACCACTCAAGCACCCGGCACCGAGGCGGCCGACAGTAACAAGGCGACAAACAGTAGCGAGGCGACAAACAGAGACGCGGCGACCGCCGGCCCGACCAGCGACGCGGCGACCGCCAGCCCGCCCACCGACGATGAGTCCGTCCCCGCTGTCGCGCTCGACGCCGTACCGCAGGCTCAGCGCAGGGCCGGAGCAACTGTCAGTTCAGCCCCGGCGGCGGAGTGAGACTCTCATCGGCAAGCCGCACCGTCGGCAGCATCGTCGCGAAGACGGCAGCGGTGGCCTGATCCCCGCTCTTGACCACCATCTCCAGCGTCACCTTGAACTGTCGGCCCTCCACCTGCACACCGGCCGCCACCCCGTAGATCACTGACTCCGTCGACTCGATCGACCGCATGTCGTCGGGGCCGAGGGTGCCGGTGAACGTCCAGTACTCTCCCCCGGTCACCTGGCCGGTCTTCTCCGTCGACAACTGCGACCCCGCCGAGGCGAACGTCGCATCCTGCGCGGACCTCACGGAGTCGGCCGGGGTGATGTCGTCGTCCTCGTAGCAGTTGACCGTCATGAGCGCGCCGGACCCGCGCTCGAACAGGCGGTACCCGTCGTATCCGGTCGAGTCACTCCACTCATCGTCCATCGCGATCGCGATGGGCACCGGACACGACTGTCCCACGTCGATGGTCTGCTCGGTCATCCCCGGCGGAATCGTCCCGACACCGGACTCCGCGGTCGGCGTCGAGGTCGACCCATCGCCGACGCCCACCTTCACGGGCGCGGAATCGCCCTCGTTCGTGCTCACTCGCATCGCCGAGCAGCCGCTGAGCACCACGGTCAGCGCCAGAAAGCCTGTGGTCAGGGATCGCAGGGTCATCGGCTGGCCTTCCGTCAGAGTCACCACCATCCTACCGGCGGGCGCGGTCTGCAGCGTCGCCTCGGACGCCGCCGGGCAGGGTCGGCAGCTCCTCCTCAGAGGCCGATGCAGAAGACGTCACCGGTCATTTCAGCCCCGGCGGCGGGGTGACCGGTTCGCCCGCGAAGCGCACGGTCGGCAGCATCAGCGCGTAGACGGCAGCCGCCTCGGCGTCGTCCTTCTTCGCTGCCATCTCTACACTGACCCGGTAGAGCCGGCCCTCGTCCCGGAGCCCCGCCACCGCACCGTAGAACACCGACTCCATGCCGCCTATCGAACGCACCGACGAGGCGCCCAACTCGCCCTGCACGGTCCAGTAGACTCCGCCCGGGATCTCGCCGGCCTTCTCGGTGACGACGCGGGATCCCGGGTCGGTGAGGATGACATTCATCGCATCGTCGGTGACCGACTCCGGGTCATCGCCGCCCCAGGCGTAGCAGTTGACACTGACGAGGCGCTCCTCGCCGTTCGCGTACACCTGATAGCCGCTCACGCCGCCGGCGTCGGTCCATCGGGGGTCGACGGCGAATTCGACGGAGATCGGGCACTCGTCTCCGAGAGCGGCCTCGACCTCCTGCCACCCCTCCGGGATCGCGTCGGAGTTCGCCGTCTCCGGCGAGCCGTCACCCACGCCGACAGCCACCGGTCCGGAATCCTGCTCGGACGTGCTCACTCTCAGGGCAGAGCACCCAGTGGTGAGCAGACAGGCAACCAGCATGCCGCCGAGCAGCCGCCGAGGGGTCATCGTCACGCCTTCCGTCGCAGTCATCAACATCGTACGGCACACCGCATGCCCGGACCCTGGTGCGAATCCCGGCCGGGGCATAGCCTTGAGACATGGCTGATCTCCTCCTCCTCGACGACTCCGACATCGACCGCGTCCTCTGCATCGTCGCCCACCCCGATGACATGGAGTACGGCGCCTCAGCGGCAGTGGCGAAGTGGACGGGTCAGGGGAAGACCGTCGCTTATCTCCTCCTCACCCGCGGCGAAGCCGGCATCCGCACGATGCCGCCGGATCAGGTGGCGCCGCTGCGGGCAGAGGAGCAGGCTCACGCATGCGCCGTCGTCGGCGTCGACGACCTCGAGATCCTCGAGTTCCCCGACGGCATGCTCGACGTCAGCCAGGAGCTGCGACACGCGATCGCGAAGAAGCTGCGCGAGTTCAGGCCGGACGCCGTCATGGTGACGAACTGGAATCTCGAGACGGCGTGGGGCCTCAACCACGTCGATCATCGGGCGGCCGGCATCGCGACGGTCGACGCCATCCGGGACGCAGACAATCCGTGGCTGTTCACCGACCTCGCCGATTCCGGTCTGGAGGCGTGGAAGGCGGGTCGGCTGCTCGTCACCGGCCCCGATTCACCGACGGATGCGATCGAACTGAGCGCCGAGGATGTCGCCAAAGGCGTGGAATCGCTCGAAGCGCACACGGTCTACCTCGAAGCACTCGGAGATCATCCGGAGCCGAAGGACATGATCACCGACATCTGCGCGAACACCGGCGCACAGGCGGGCGTCGAGTACGCCCTGCCTGTGCGCGTATACGAGATGTGAGGCTCAGGCGCCGAGGGCCGCCATCGCCGCATCGTAATCCGGTTCGGTGGTGATCTCATCGACGAGCTGCGTGTAGATCACCGTTCCCGTGTCATCGAGGACGACGACCGCGCGGGCGAGCAGACCGGCCAGCGGGCCGTCGACCATCGTCACGCCGTACTCCTTGCCGAAGGCGCTGCGGAACGCCGAGGCGGTGACGACATCGTCGATGCTCTCCGCACCGCAGAAGCGGGCCTGCGCGAACGGCAGATCGTTCGAGACGCACACGACAGTGGTGTTCTCGAGGCTCGCGGCGAGTTCGTTGAACCGGCGCACCGAGGCGGCGCACACTCCCGTGTCGACGCTCGGGAAGATGTTGAGCACGACCCGGGAGTCGGCGAACTCCGAGGAGTTGACCTCTCCGAGGTCGTTGCCGACGAGCGTGTAGGCCGGGGCCTGCGTGCCGACGGCCGGGAGGTCTCCGGAGGTGTGGACGGGGTTGCCTTCGAGTGCTGTGGTCGCCATGCTTCGATCGCTCCTTGACGGAAGGTGAATGGGTCGTTCCTCACTCTACGGCAATCATCGTCGGCCTCAACCGACCGTCCAGCGCCGAGGCGGACCACCGTCTCGGTGGGCTGCTTCAGTGAGCTGACGGCTTCGAGGCGAAGCGCTTCTCGACGATGATGAGGATGATGACGACGATCGCACCGGCGATGGCGAGGAGCACCGGGCCGAGCACGGGGTCGTAGGGGGCGAGCAGGCCGCCGGCACCATGCGGTTCGCCGTCGGAGCCCACCTCGGCGGCGGACTGCCACGGCCACAGCGCGCGGAGGGATCCGAGCATGAGTCCGGCCATGATGAGCAGCGTCCACCAGCGGTGATTGTGGAGGAAGTAGCGGAGGATGTTGACGAAGACGGCGAGGCCGACGACGGCACCGAGGCCGAAAACGGCGATGTAGACGAGGTCGCGTTCGTCGACGGCCCGCAGAGTCGTCGTGTACATGCCGACGGCGAGAAGGAAGAACGAGCCGGAGACGCCGGGCACGACGAGCGCGCAGATCGCGACCGAGGCGACGAGGAAGACGGCGATGAGCGGCGGGTTCTCCACCTCGGCGCCGCCGGCCAGCCCGGTCATCCAGAACGCCAGTGCGGCCGCAGCGATGAAGGCGAGGATGCCGAGCGCGATGGGTTCGCGCCGAGTCCGGGGCGGCAGCATGAGCAGGGGCACGAGGATGCTCGCGGCGACGAGTCCGAAGAACAGTCCGCGCGCGAGTTCGGGGTTGTCGGTGACGAATCCAGCCATGAGTCCGGCGATGCTGAAGACGGCGGTGGCCATCCCGAGGAGGACGGGGATGATGAGGAACCAGTCGGTGCGCTTGAGCTCCGCGAGCGCACCGGAGAGCCGATCAGGGCCGGTGACGAGGGTCTTCGCCGCCTTGACGACGTGCGCGGCGGAATCGATGAGCTGGTCGTAGACACCGGTGACGAGGGCCACCGTGCCGCCGGAGACGCCGGGGACGAGCTCGGCGGAGCCGATGAGGAACCCGCGCACGAGGTCGAGGGGAATCCACGCCTTCGAGCGGCGCGGCGCGTCAGTGGGCGTGCTGGTGTGATTGGGGGCAGGAGAAGTCAAGGGTCGCTTTCGTCCGACGACAGGGCATGGGATTCGCCTCCATCGTCTCACAGCGGCCTGCGCCCTCCCTGATCGCGCAGGTGAGCGGCCCGACCCGATCAGTCGCCGACGGCGCCGTCGATGCTCTCACGGAGGAGGTCGGCGTGCCCGAGATGCCGGGCGTACTCCTCGATCATATGGATGAGAACCCACCGCACGTTGTGCACGCTGCCGTGGGAGCGGCGGCGCAGCGGCGTGCCGAGATCGGCGATGCCGGCGAGCACCTCCCGTGAGCTCTCGACCGCGCGCTCGTGGAGGTCGAGCAGCTCCTCAGGCGAATCGTCGACGGCACTCTCGAAATCCCAGTCGCGATCGGTCCGCCAATCGATCGCCGCGAACGGCTCGGGCAGCGCCTCCCCCGCTGTCCGCTCGAGGAACCACGTGTACTCGACGAGGCTGAGGTGCTTGATGAGGCCGCCGAGCGTGAGACTCGAGGCGCCGACGGTGCGCCGCAGGTCCTCCGCGCTCAGTCCGGCGACCTTCCGGCGCAGCACCTGCCGTTGGTAGTCGAGGAATTCGACGAGTCCCTCACGCTCGTCCGGCTGATCGCGGGGTTCGTCCAGCGGCAGATTCATCGGGGGTCCTCACTCTCTGCCTTGCGGCGACCGATGTCGAAGACGTAGCCCTCGGGATCCGTCAGTGTTGTCCATTCGATGCCGAATTCATCGAACGAGGCGACCTTCGTCGCGCCCAGCGCCACCGCACGATCGACATCGGCAGGATAGTCGGGGTCGTCGAGGTCGATGTGGAGAGGATTCTTCGCCACGACCCGACCGGCGCTCTTCGCGTCGGCACCCCGAGCATCGGCTCGGTCATCGACCTTGAGGAACAGCATGCCCGGCGTCGGCGATGCTCCGTCATGAATTCCGCCGATGCTCGCGACGAACTCGTTGGCGCCCTCATCGATCTCGGCGTGGAGCAGCTCCGCCCAGAACAGCGACTGGGTTTCGACGTCGGTGCAGTCGAAGGTGATGCTCAGAGAGTTCAGCGAGGCCATGACAGGTGGTCCTTCCTTGTATGGTCGAGCAGTCGATGACGGGTTCCACCCTATGCCGCGGCACTGACGCGACCGCCGCGGACCGAGATCCGCTGTCATGTGACGTCTCACCCGGCCGGCGGGTGCGAGCTCAGGCGCGCGGCTGGCGCGCGAGCTGACGGGACTGGGCGACGAGGCGACCGGCTGAGTCCCACAGCTCGCAGTCCTCTTCGAACATGCCGCCGGCGATGTTGCGGGTCTGTACCTTCACGCCGATCCACCCCGGCGCCGGGTTCGCCCGCACGTGGGCGGTGAGCTCCATCGTCGGCGCCCAGTTGAAGCGCCCGAGGTCGAACATCACCGGCGGGAAGGCGTCGAGGAAGGCGAGAAGCGCCAGCGGATCAGGATCGGCGCCGTCGGCGAGCCTGATCCATCCCTGGAGGAGACCGCGCCCGCTCGGACGGCCGGCCGCGAATCCCGCGGTGGCAGGGTCGAGACGCATGTCATAGCGGAAGACGACGGGCGCGGAGTCGAGGAACTCCTGCGGACCCTCGGCCATCGGAATGCAGTCGTCGGGGTCGGGAAGATCCGGCCGCTGCGCTGAGGTGGCGACGTCGTCGGGAAGCGCGCCGAGGCTGCCGAACGTCGCGAGCGCCGTGATTTTCGGCTGCCCCGCCTGACTGAGATCGGCGCCCAGCGTCGCACTCGACCGACCGGTGCGGATCGTCCGCACCGCCACCTCGGCGGGCCCGGAGTCGCTGGGACCGAGGTAATAGGCGGAGATGACGAGCGGATCCGGCGTGGTCGGAACGGTCTGCGCCATCGCTCGACCGATGACGCCGAGGAGGTAGCCCCCGTTGACGGCGCCGCCGACCTTCCAGCGGGCGTCGAGGTCGGCGGAGAAGCGGGCGTCTCCGCGCGGAGTCACTGCGGTCGCGTGGGCGAACTCGCTCTGGGTCTCATCGGTCATGTGACCCACGTTACCAATTACTGATCGGTAGACAAGTCATTGTGAGCGACGACTTCGGCGCTCGTTGCCGCGGCGATAGTTCCCTGTCGCTCGTGCGAGCAGCTGCTGGTCGGCGGCGTCGCTGTGACCGAGCTTGGGTATGAGTGCGGCGGCCTGCCGACCGCCGAGCTCCATGACGGTGCGGCCGCCGCGCCCGATGACGATGACTCCGGACTTCGTGATCCGGTAGTCGAAGGCATCGTCGTCGATGCTCACTGTCACTCCCCTCTCTGCGGTGACGGACTACCGTTGGTGCCATGAGCATATCCCTCGAAACGATCGTTCCCGGCGGCCGCGATCGCACCGCACTCATCGAGTTCTTCTCGACGAACGCCTTTCCGTACCATGCGCGGGCGGGTGTGCGGTCGGTCGGTGAGGCCGCGGAGTTCGTCGACTCCGGTGGATTCCTCGGCGACGACGGTGCCGCACTGTGGGTCGTCGACGCCGAGCTGGGACGGATCGGCCTCGTGCGGATCGACGACCTCGGCAACGACACTCCGGAGTTCGATCTGCGCGTGGCGGCGGATCACCGCGGCAGGGGCTTGGGCGAGGAGATCCTGCGGGCGGTGACGGACCATCTGTTCACGACCACCTCGGCGCAGCGCTTCGAAGGAATGACGAGGGCGGACAACGTCGCGATGCGGAAGGTGTTCGTCCGGGCGGGGTGGACGAAGGAGGCTCACCATCGGCGAGCCTGGACCGTCGAGGGCGGTGACCGGCTCGATGCCGTCGCCTATGCGATTCTGCGCGAAGAATGGGAGACCGGCGTGAGGATTCCAGTCGAGTGGGACGACCAACCGGACTGAGCACAGAGATCAGGAGGGCACCGCGGTCGGGACTGAGAGCAGCGTTCGGGGACGGCGAAGCGCCCCTGGTGATGTCCACCAGGGGCGCTTCTGCTGTGCTCGTGCGATCACTCAGTGATCACAGAGTCTCAGTTCTTCTTGACCCGACGCATCGTCAGCACCACAGCGGCACCGCCGACGAGGAGCAGGCCGGCACCGGCTGCGAGGCCGGTGAGCTCGGCACCGGTGCGGGGCAGGTCGCCGCCGCCGTCACCGCCGTCCTTGCCACCGTCGTCGCTGCCACCGCCTCCGTTGCCCTGGTCATCGGAGACGACCGTGAACGAACCGGTCAGGGGCGACTCGTCGTCGGTGTCGTTGGCACCGGTGACGGACACGTCGTACTTGCCGCGGTAGACCGAGGGGTCGGAGGCGCTCGTGCCGTAGATCGAGAATCCGGCGACGCCGTCGGCGTTCGCGGTCTCGGTCAGCTCGATTCCCTTGACGTTGTCAGGACCGGCGACGACCTTGAGCGTGACCTTCTCACCCTCGTCGAAGCCCTTGACGGTGATCTTCACGCCCTTGTCCTTCTGGACGAAGTCCGTGTCGACGATCTCCTTCGGGGTGATCGAGATCGCGCGCTCAGCCGGAGCCTCGCCGCCGTCCTTCGAATCGTCCGAGTCGGCGTTGGCGTCCTTCGCGTCGGCTGCGGCGTTGGCACCCGCATCCTTCGTGTCGGCACCCGAGTCCGCGTTGGCGTCCTTGGCATCGGCACCGGCATCGGCTTCGGCACCAGCGTCAGCCTCAGCACCCGTGGCACCAGCGTCAGCCTCAGCACCGGTCGCACCAGCGTCAGCCTCGGCACCGGTCGCACCAGCGTCAGCGTTCGCCGCCGAATCGTCTTCGACCGTCACCTTGAAGTTGACGGTATCCGAAGAGCCGCCTTCATTCTTGGCGGTCGCGGTGTAGTCGTAGACACCGACACTGGCGGGGCCCTCGATGCTGAAGTTGCCGTCGGCATCAGTCTTCACCGTCTGATCGCCGTTGGGGGCGGCTTGAGGAGCCGGACCCCAGGTGATCTGAACATCAGTGTTCGGTGCAGCCTTACCGGTAACGGCTCCATTGGGCTTGATCGTCTGATCGCTCACGACCGGAGCAGCGGGCGGTTCAGGCGTCTGATTGGGATCCTCGAAGGTGACCGACTGGCCCGACTTCTCCAGCGAATAGTCGAGGTCGGCAACCCACGACCACTGACCGAATTCGGGGCTGTCTTTACCGGGTCCGCCGGAGATCACGCCGATCGCGGAATCGCCCTGATAGACAGCGCCGCCGGAATCGCCCGAAGCGGAGAACGCAGAGGAACCTGAATCGACCTGGAAACCATGAACAGCACGCCCACCGATGTTTGCGAACTGGAACTGGGTATCAGTCGACACCGTGCCCGTGGTCACACCGGTCGTACGACCGGACTTGGTGATGGGAGCTCCTGGCGTCTCTGTGCCGAGCTGAGTGATCTTCGTGGTGGAAAGCGACAGATCATCATCTTTCGCAGTCGTCCAGTCGGTGACTTCGGGCTTCACCGAGAAACCCTCAGCGACCTTGATGACACCGAAATCGTAGGCCTTATCGGGGTCGTCCACATTTGAGCCGGTAATGGTCGAACCATACTGGTATGTGCCCCACGTTCCGGGGGCTCCGGTGCCGTTCGGTTCGAAGCCTTCGCCGCCGACGGCATTGGCCGTGGACGGACGCTCCGTGTCGAGGATCTGCGTAGCCCTACCACCATCATCGGCGCAGTGACCCGCGGTCAGCACGATCGGCGCACCACTCGCGTCCCAGCCGGAGAATCCGGTCGAGCAGACGGCAGTTCCCTCGGATGAAGGAACGTTGAAGAGGTAACCCGCTCCACCGACAAGGTCCTTCTTGCTCTGCGGTTCGCCGGCCGTGAACTCGCTGGACACCTTGACTTCGACGTTCTTGTACTTGGAATCGAGCTTCTCGACGCTGTCCGTCTTCTCAGACACGCCCAGGTAGAGGGTGTCGCCGGACGTGCCGAATCGACCGATCTCAGTGGGCAGTTCGCCCTTGTCGTTCGCCAGGTATTCAGCGACTGCATCCTGAACCGCTGACTCGGACTTCACGTTGATCGCAGGCTTGTCCGCGGCAATTGCGGGACCTGCGAAGAACGCACTGCCGAGGCCGAGGGCCGCAGCGGCGGTCATAGCGAGCGAGCTCTGCACGAGCTTCTTCTGCATACTTTCCGTCTCTCTTCTTCGGGGAGTTGCCAATGTCACAAAGTGATGACCTTAGTCACAAACAGGTTACGGGCCGCATCCATGGACCACCAAGAAATGGGGTCTGTTCCTGTGAACTAAATGAACGAAACAGAAGACTGCTCAAGCGAGACCGAGCGATGGGATTGTCTTCGTTCCAGTTCAGACCGCTGCTGAGTCGTGAGAACCGCACCAGAACGCCGCTCGGCCCCGGCGCGGCAACTTCTCGACTCATCGGGCGTGTGGCGCAGTGCTCCATCACGAAACGGACAACGAGGGCGCCCTCGGTGTCTCCACCGAGGGCGCCCTGTCGATTGTGCTCACACCGCGACCGACCAGAGTCGGTCACTGTGCGACGCTCAGCGCATTCAGTTCTTCTTCGCGCGACGCATCGTCAGCACCACAGCGGCGCCGCCGACGAGGAGCAGACCTGCACCGGCAGCGAGACCGGTGAGTTCAGCACCGGTGCGGGGCAGGTCGCCGCCGCCGTCACCGCCGTCCTTGCCGTCATCGCTTCCGCCGCCGTTGCCCTTCTCATCGGCAACGACCTTGAACGACCCGGTCAGAGCCGACTCGTCCTCGGTGTCATTGGCACCGGTGACGGACACGTCGTACTGGCCGACGTAGACCGAGGGGTCGGAGGCGCTCGTCCCGTAGATCGAGAAGGCGGCGACGCCATCGGCGTTGGCCGTCTCGTCGAGTTCGATGCCCTTGACGTTCTCCGGTCCGGACACGAGCTTGAGCGACACCTTCTCGCCCTCGTCGAAGCCCTTGACGGTGATCTGCACGGCCTTGTCCTTCTGGACGAAGTCCGAGGCGGCGATCTCCTTCGGGTCGACCGTGATTCCGCGCTCCACCGGAGCCGGGGTCTCGGTCTTCTCCTCCTCGACGGTCACCGTGAAGGCAGCGGCTTCGGACTCCTGACCGTCGACGACAGCCGTCGCGGTGTAGTCGTAATCGCCGGCGGCCTCGGGGCCTTCGAGGACGAAGTTGCCATCGGCATCGGCCTTGACCGTCTCCGAGCCCTCCGTCGCAGCCTGAGCACTGTTCGTGCCGGCGTCGGCTGCCGGCTTCCAGGCGACCTTGACCTCGGCATTCGCCGCAGCCTTGCCCTTGACGTCACCGTTGGGCTTGATCGTCTGATCCTCGACCACGGGAGCGGCCGGGGCCTCAGGCGTCTCCGTGCCCGGCTTCTCGACGTTGAACGACTGGCCGGACTGCTCGAGCGAGTAGTCGAGGTCAGCGACCCAACCGAACTGGGTGCCGTCGTCGGCAGGTCCGCCGCCGGAGATGACGCCGACAGCAGTCTCACCCTGGAAGACGGCTCCACCGGAGTCGCCCGGCTGCGAGAACGGCTTGTCGGCCGGCGAGGTCACGCCGAAGCCGTGCACCCAGTATCCGCCGACGTTCGTAAAGTCGAAGTTGTATTCGGACCGAGGAATGACCTGGCCCTCGGTCAGACCGGTGGTGCGCCCGGACTTCTGGATCTTGCCCCCGGTGTGGGCGCCGACCTTCGCGATGTTCGTCGCGAGGCTCGAGGACAGGTCCTCGGTGTCTGCGGTGGTCCAGTCGGTCACGCCGTTCTTGACGTTGTACTTCGATTCGTCGACGTTGATGACGGCGAAGTCGATGTCGCTTTCCTTCGGGAGCGGCGGATTCGGGTCCGTCGGGTCGAGGAGGTCACCGCTGCCGTAGCTCGTGAAGCCCCACTTGCCGGCGATGCCGAGGCCCGACGGATCGAAGCCCTCGCCGCCGTTGGCCTGCGCGGTGCTCGGACGCTCGGTCTGGTCGACGGTCGAGTCACCGTTGATCTCACCGGTGTCGGCGTTGTAGTTCTTCGCGCAGTGACCCGCAGTGAGGACAACCGGCTTGCCCGCGTCGTCCCAACCGGAGAATCCGGTCGAGCAGACGCCGCCGCCGGCCGGGGTCTGCACGAGGTACCCGGCACCGCCGACGAGGTCGTTCTTCGCGTACGGCTGAAGCTCCTTGATGCCTTCGGTGATCGTGATGTTCGAGTACTTCTTCTCGAGATCCTTGATCTCCTGCGTCTTCTTCTCGACGCCGAGGCTGAGCTTGCCGTCACGCTCACCGTAGGCATTGACGCCTTCGATGTCGGACAGCGCCTTCTGGATCTGGGTGTCACTCTGCACGTCGAGCTTCTGCGGGGCGGCGGTGGCCATCGCAGGCGACGCGAAGAAGGCATTGCCGAGACTGAGCGCTGCGACAGCGGACAGGGCGAGCGAACTCTGCACGAGTTTCTTCTGCATACTCTTGGATTCCCTTGGTCGGATTCATTGATGCGATTGTCTGGTGAGTCCGTGAACATGCCGATCCAGCAGTCATCTGCACTGTCACAAACAGGTCACGAAAACAGGTGTCAACCGTGTGCCAGGTTACGGATCGGCAACGGTGCGAAGCAACAAGTTTGCGTGTTGCCGGTGAACAAAACGAACAAAACATGGAATCGTCCGCTTCGTCGGCGATGGGGATCGACCTCTCGGGCGTCCCCGTTATGATCGGTGCATGACGACCCTCAGCGTGCACCGACTGTCTCCCGGCCTCCGGCGCGTCTTCGGCGCAGTCGCTCTTGCGGCGACACTGCCCCTTGCCGCGTGCAGCACAGGATCTCCTGCCGAGTCGCCCACGAGTTCGGCTGCCGGCGAAACAAGCTCACCGACCGAGTCCGCCGCGGCTGAGCTCGATCCCGTCGGCAAATGGACGTCACCTGAGGCAGGAAACCCCTTCCTCACTTTCAGTGGCGACGGTGCGGTCTCGGGCTCGGACGGATGCAACCCCATAGATACGACGTGGACTGTCGAAGGAGACGAGATCACGATCGAGCCGTTCACAACCACACAGAAAGCCTGCCCCGGAGACCAATGGCTGTCGAAGGCCTCGACGGCGACGATCGACGGCGAAGTCATGACGTTCAAAGACGCACAGGGGTCAGTCATCGGCGGATTGGAGAAGCAGAAATGACGCACAGCGCCAGCGGGAGGTGGGCTGCCGAGAGCAATCCCGGAGCCTTCCTCGAACTCGCTTTGAACGGATCTGTCACGGGCAGCGATGGTGCCAATCGCATTGTGACGACCTGGCAGTCTGACGGTGACGCCAGCGCAGTCATCGCTCCGTTCCTCACCACGCAGATGGCAAGCAGGGGAATGCAGACTTGGGTCGGCGGAGTGCGCCGGGTCGAGGCCGACGGTGATGTCCTCGCGGTCTTCGACCAGAGCGGGAACCGCCTCGGCGAGCTGATCCGCGACCACGGCGGGGAGAAGTAGATGGCCGGCGGCCTCTTCGCCCTCCTCGACGACGTCGCCGCACTCGTCAGACTCTCCGCGGCCAGCCTCGACGACGTCGCCGCCGGTGCGTCGCGTGCCGGTGCCAAGACCGTCGGCGTCGTCGTCGATGATGCCGCTGTCACTCCGAAGTTCGTCGAAGGCGTCGATCCCAAGCGCGAGCTGCCGATCATCAAGCGCATCGCATTCGGCTCGCTGTTCAACAAGATCGTCATCATCCTGCCGATCATCCTCCTGCTCAGTCAGTTCCTCCCGTGGCTGCTCACTCCCCTGCTCATGGTCGGCGGCACGTACCTGTGCTTCGAGGGGGCCGAGAAGATCTTCGAGAAGCTCGGCTGGGTCGAGGCGCACGACGACAAGGAGGAGGCCGCCGGGCAGGAGCCCGAAGATGAGGCCGGTCGTGAGAAGAAGATCGTGCGCTCGGCGATCACCACGGACTTCGTGCTCAGCTGCGAGATCATGGTCATCGCCCTCAACGAGGTCGCCGACGAGCCGCTGCTGTCGCGGGCGATCATCCTCGTCGTCGTCGCGCTGGCGATCACCGTCGGCGTCTACGGCGTCGTCGCCCTCATCGTCAAGATGGACGACATCGGCCTCAACCTCGCCGGTCGAAAGAATCCGGGTGCCCAGAAGTTCGGGCGCTTCCTCGTCCAGGCGATGCCCAAGCTCCTCGGCGGGCTCTCCGTCATCGGCACCCTGGCGATGCTCTGGGTTGGCGGCCACATCATCCTCGTCGGCACCGACGAACTCGGCTTCACCGCCATCTACGACTTCGTCCACAGCCTCGAAGCACCTGCCGCCGAGGTGGCCGGCATCCTCGGCTGGCTCGTCAACACGTTCTTCTCGCTCATCCTCGGTGCGGTCTGGGGCGCCATCGTCGCGGCGATCGCGATCGGCATCCAGAAGCTCGTGAAGAAGCCGAACCACGATTCATCCGATCACACGGCCGCGAGCGGCGCTCGAGTCGCCGATGCGCGGAGCGCGCAGGGTGCCGCATCGGACACATCTGACACCGGCACACAGACCCGCGACCGGCCCGCCACCGACGGGACCAACACCGACCGGCCCACCACCGACGGGCCGGACGGCGACGGGATCGCCAAGCGGTAGGCGGCACCCCCGGATTCAGCTGAGCGGCCGCGCACCCCTCAGGCGCTGGCCTTCTCCGCACGGTCGGCGAAGGTCTTCTTCGGCGGGCCGGGCACGATCATCGGCGCGCCGGTGACAGGGTCGTCGATGACGCTGCAGTCGATGCCGAACACATCGTGGACGAGCTCAGCGGTGACGATCTGCGAGGGGGCACCCTGGGCGACGATCGCGCCGTCCTTCATCGCGATGATCTCGTCGGCGTAACGGCACGCCTGATTGAGGTCGTGGAGCACGGCGACGAGGGTGTGCCCGTGCTCGTGGTTGAGCTGCGCGAAGAGGTCGAGCAGTTCGATCTGGAAGGCGACGTCGAGGAACGTCGTCGGCTCGTCGAGGAGGAGCAGCGGCGTCTCCTGGGCGAGCACCATCGCGACCCACACCCGCTGCCGCTGACCGCCGGAGAGCTCATCGACCTGACGGGCCGACAGCTCCTCGGTGTTCGTCGCTCGCAGCGCGGAGAGCACGGCGATCTCGTCGTCATCCGTCCACTGCTTGAGGAAGGACTGATGCGGGTGGCGGCCACGTGCGACGAGTTCGCCGACCGTGATGCCCTCCGGGGCGATCGAACTCTGCGGCAGCAGGCCGAGGCGCTTGGCGATCTGCTTCGTCTTCAGCTTCGTGATGTCGGTGCCGTCGAGGAGGACGGTCCCCTTGGCCGGCGGCAGGAGACGCGCGAGGGCACGCAGCAGCGTCGACTTGCCGCACGCATTCGGCCCGACGATGACGGTGAACTTCCCCTCCGGGATCCGCACATCGAGGTCGGTGACGATCTGGCGCTGGTCATAGGCGAGGTCGAGGTTCTCCGCCATCAGCGGCGCCGGGGCGCCGACCCCTGAGGATGCGAGGTCTGCGGCCATGGTGTGAGCGCTCATTGTGCCCTCCGAGCTTCTTGGACGAGTAGCCAGATGAGGTAGACGCCGCCGATGCACACGGTGACGACTCCGACGGGAAGTTGGATCTCACCCAGAGCGTGCTGGGCGATGAGGTCGGCCCCGACGAGCAGGAGCGCGCCCACGGCGGCGGCCATGAGCAGGCTCGTGCCCTGCGACTTCGCAATGCGCCGTCCGATCTGCGGGGCGGCGAGGGCGACGAAGGCGATCGGACCGGCAGCGGCGGTGACCACGGCGACGAGCGCGACGGCGACGAGGATGAGCGCCGCCCGCACGGGTTCGTTGCGCACCCCGAGAGCCTTCGCGGTGTCGTCGCCGAGCTCAAGCGTGCCGAGGTCGCGGGAGAAGAGTCCGCAGGCGACGCCGAGGACGATCGTGGCGATCGTCGCCGGCAGGATCGTCGACCAGCCCATGCCGTTGAGGGTGCCGGCACCCCACGTGGCGGCGGCCATCGCGAGGTCGAGGTCGGCGCGCATGATCAGCCACGTGTTGAAGGCGCTGAGCATTGCCGTGAGCGCGATGCCGACGATGATGAGTCGGAAGCCCTGGACACCGCCTTTCCACGTGAGGACGTAGACGAGGACGGCGGTGAGGATGCCGCCGACGATCGCGCCGAAGGCGGTGGAGACGAAGCTCGACCCGAAGAAGATGATCGTCACGATGCCGCCGGTGTAGGCGCCGGTGGAGAAGCCGATGATGTCCGGACTGCCGAGCGGATTGCGCGTCAGCGACTGGAAGACGGCACCGGAGACGCCGAGGCCGGCGCCGAGGACGATGCCGGCGACGATCCGCGGGGCCCGCCATTCGCCGACGACAGTGTTGACGATGCGCTTGTCAGCGGCTCCGAAGAGACCCTCGAACACCTCGGTGGGAGTGAGGGAGAACTCGCCGAGGAGAAGGCCGAAGAAGCCGCAGACGAGGGCGAGGAGCGCGACGATGCCGGCGGCCACGACGACACGGACGTCGATGCGGTGACCGACCACCCGGGCCATCGGCCGACCGAAGTCGATCCGCTCCCCCGCGGCCGCGCCCTTGCCGGGGACGAGTTCGCGGACCGGCCTGGTGTCCGCACCTGCTGATGTCGGGTTCACAGGCCGCTCGCTTTCTTCCGGCGCACGAGCGCGATGAGGACGGGGGCGCCGACGAACGCGGTGACGACTCCGACCTGCAGCTCACCGGGCTTCATGACGACCCGGCCGATGATGTCGGAGGCGAGCAGGAGGATCGGGGACAGGATGAGCGAATAGCTCAGGATCCACCGCTGGTCGGGACCGACGATCCACCGCGCGATGTGCGGGATCATCAGTCCGATGAAGCCGATCGGACCGGCCGCTGCGGTGGCGGCTCCGGCGAGGAGGGTGACGGCGATGATCGAGAGGATCCGCGTGCGGTTGACCGAGGTGCCGAGGCTCGCGGCGAGATCGTCGCCGAGGGCGACGGCGTTGAGCGAGTGCGAGAGCGCAAGCGCGAGGACGATGCCGATCGCGATGAACGGGACGACCGCGGAGACCGTGTCGAAGCCGCGGCCGGCGATCGCGCCGACGTCCCACGAGCGGAACGCGTCGAACGCGCGTTCGTTGGTCAGCAGGATGCCCTTCGTCAGTCCCGTGAGCACCGCGGCCACGGCGACCCCGGCGAGGGTGAGCCGGATGGGATCGACCGTGCGGGTGCGTCCGGCGGAGCCGATGACGTAGACGCCGGTCGTCGCGAGCAGGGCGCCGAGGAAGGCGAACCAGACGTAGCCGCTGATCGAGGTGATGCCGAAGAAGCCGATGCCGACGGTGACGGCGAACGACGCCCCGGCATTGACGCCGAGGATGCCGGGATCGGCGAGCGGGTTGCGGGTGAGCGCTTGGATGAGCGCCCCGGACAGCCCGAGTCCCATGCCGACGATGATGCCGAGCACGGTCCGCGGGTACCGCAGCTCGAGGACGACGAGCTGATCGTCGCTGCCGGAGGGGGCCACGAATGCGCCGATGACCTCCGAGACCGGCATGTCCCGCGTGCCGATCGCGAGGGAGGCGAGGATGACGACGACGAGCGCGATGAGCGCGATGACGAGGCCGATGGTGCGTCTCGCCCTGAGTGCGGTCGAGGTCGAGGGCTTCGAAGGAGAGTCTGCTGTCGCCGAGGCGGGGGTGGCGAGAGCAGTCATCGGAAGATCCTCAGAGGTCGATTGATTAAGGACAGGCTAACCACAATCTAGCCCACATGCGTCGCTCAGCCAACCGCCTCCGCGCTCATGCGGATGTGATCTTGCCGATCCTCTCAGAAACCTGACGCTGGATGCGCGAGAGCATTCCGCTCATCCCCCGCAGTCGCAGCGGGCTCACCGCCTCGGTCAGCGACAGCCGCAGAGGCAGGTCCGCGGGCACGGAGAGCACCGTCGCCGCGGACTGCCCGTCAAGGCCTTCCGAGAGGATGCCGGCGAACCCGCGGGTCGTCGGCGCCTCGGGCGGGGCGGAGAAGTGGAGGCGCACGGTCGCCTGCTCTCCGCTCTCGGGGTCGTCGACCTCGGTGACGAGGAAGATCGGCGACTGGCATTCGGGCACCGGTTCGAGGAGCTCGGGGTGATCGGCGTACTTCGCCGGCAGCTCGGGCAGCTCACTCGAGAACTCGAGGAGCAGCTGGAGCCGCTCGGCCGGTTCGGTCTCGGCGAAGTCGGTGACGATCTCGGCCAGCGAGTCCGGCAGGTCGGAGGTGATGATGTCCTCGGCCATCAGCGCGCCGGCACGTCGCCCGGTTCGGTGCCCGTGGCGATCGGCACGCGCACCGCGTTGCCCCACTCCGTCCACGATCCGTCGTAGTTGCGGACGTGGTCGTAGCCGAGGAGGTGCTGGAGGACGAACCACGTGTGGCTCGAGCGCTCCCCGATCCGGCAGTACGCGATGACGTCGTCGGAGGTGCCGAGTCCCGCGCCGTCGGTGTAGATGGCGCGCAACTCGTCCGCGGTCCGGAAGGTGCCGTCCTCGTTCGCGGCCTTCGCCCACGGCACCGACTGCGCCCCGGGGATGTGACCGCCGCGCAGGGCGCCCTCCTCGGGGTACGCGGGCATGTGGGTGCGTTCGCCGCTGTACTCCTCGGGGCTGCGGACGTCGATGAGCGGGCGTGTGCCGAGTCCGTCCCTGACCTCGGGCAGGAAGGCCCGCAGCGTCGTATCGTCGCGCTCGACGACCGGGTAGTCGGTGGTCTCCCGCTGCGGCTTCTCGGTCGTCATCTCCCGGCCCTCGGCCTCCCACTTCGCACGGCCGCCGTCCATCAGGCGGACATCGGCGTGGCCGAAGAGCGAGAACACCCACAGTGCGTAGGCGGCCCACCAGTTGGACTTGTCGCCGTAGAAGACGATGGTGTCGTCACGGGAGATCCCCTTGGCGGCCATGAGCGCCGCGAACCCCGCACCGTCGACATAGTCACGGGAGACGGGGTCGTTGAGCTCGGTGTGCCAATCGACCTTGACGGCGCCGGGGATGTGGCCGGTCTCGTAGAGGAGGACGTCCTCGTCGCTTTCGACGATGACGACGCCGGGATCGCTCGCATGCTCGGCCACCCAGTCGGTGCTCACCAGGCGGGATCCGTCGGCGTAGTCGGCGAACTTGGGAGTCTGGTCGATGGGTGCGCTCACGCGTTCCTCCTGTGGGATCGATGTCAGTTCAGCGTGTCCGAGGCCGCTGCCGTCGCCTCGGCGGTCGAGGCAGCGTCCTCTGTGGCGACAACGCCGTGTTCAGCCAGCATATTCCGGTCGGTTGAGGAACGTCCGCAGAGCCGTCACGAACGCCTCGGGCTTCTCCGAATGGACCCAGTGTCCCGACCCCTTGACGGTGACGAGCGTGGTCCGGGGGAAGAAGGAGCGCATGAGCGGCAGCTGTGCACGGTCGATGTAGTCCGATTCCGCGCCGGCGACCCAGAGCACGGGGCGGGGGAACCGGGTCGCACCGGTGGCCGCATCGACGAGGTCGGACTCCTCCGGAAAGCCGCCGATGACCGGGAGGTTCGCCCGCAGCATCGTGAGGTTCGGCTGCCACGCGTAGCCGCCCGAATCCGGTCTGAGGTTCTGCAGGAGGAAGCCGCGCACCGTCGGGTCGGGGATCTTCTCCGCGAGCGCCGCGTCCGCCTCGGTGCGTGAGGCCACGGTGTCGAGGTCGAGCTCGGCGAGGCTCGTCAGCAGGTGGTCGAATGTGCCGACGTCTCCCCCGCCGCTCGGGGCGATGTCGACGACGACGAGGCGGTCGACGAGGTCGGGGTGGCGCAGTGCGAGCACCATCGCCGCCTTGCCCCCGAGGGAATGGCCGACGAGGTGGACGGGGCGATCCTCAGGATCGGTCGCCTCGGTGATGGCGGCGGCCACGGCATCCGCGGTCGCGACGTAGCTGAAGGCGTCCGTCCACGCCGATTCCCCGTGATCGGGGAGGTCGATGAGGAGGCTCGAGAACTCCGGGCTCAGGGCCTTCGCGATCGACGCGAAGTTCTTGCCGCGCCCGAACAGTCCGTGGAGGAAGACGATGAGCTTCCCCGTGTCTCCGATGCGTCTGCTGGCGATCTCACTCACGTCACCAGCCTACCCGTCAGCGGCGCCCTGTCACCGTCTTCGCCAGCGCCGCCAGGGAGGCGTCGAGGAAGGCCGGCGGGAAGACCGGGAAGCCCCCGAAATCATCGCGCACCGCCTGCGTCGTCCCCGACCAGTCGTAGGTCAGAGTCACCTCGGTGCCCCCGTCGACAGGGGCAAGGTCATAACGCCAGCGCCAGCCGCCGACGGCGACGTCGCCCGTGCCGTCGTCCTGGCCGGGATCCCAGCTGATCGCCGTGTCGGGTTCGAAGGCGGTGACGACGTTGTCCATCCGGTAGGCGCCGCCGGCCTGCTCAAGGAACATGTTCATCGAGAAGACCTGTCCGACGCGGGTGATCGGTTCGGCCGAGATCGCCGAGCGCACCCAGTCGCCGGGTTCGGTGTCCTGGTGGCGGCCGGGATCGGCGAGCACGGCGAAGATCTCCGCCGGTGAAGCTGCGATGACGCGGGTGCTCGACATCTTGTCGCCGGGATAGGTCGTCTGGGAGCGTGCTGCGCGCGTGTCGGCCATGGCCTCAGCCTAGGCACGGGGATGGGAATTGGGAAGTCCGCGCCGAGGGCGCTCTCAACTCATGGGTAGGGTGTGGACATGGACTTGCACTTCTCCGAATACGACACGCGCGTCGCCGGCTACGCCGTGATCGTCAACGACAGCGATGAGATCCTGCTCAGCTGGTTCAACGGCGGTGGCGAGCCCAACCGTGCCCTGTGGACGCTGCCGGGCGGAGGCATCGACTACGAGGAGAGCATCGAAGACGGCACCGTGCGGGAGATCCGGGAGGAGACGGGGTTCGACGCCGAACTCCTCCGCCCGCTGACGACGCACAGCTTCACGGAGAAGCACCGCCGCAGCGGGCGCCCCTTCAAGGGTGTGCGGGTCGTCTATCTTGCGCGGATCGTCGGCGGCAGCCTCGGCACCCTCGAGGTCGACGGCACGACCGACAGGGCCGAGTGGATCTCGATTCCGGCACTCGCGCGGATCCGCCACGCCCGCATCATCGACGTCGGACTCGAAGCGTGGCGGGCTGATGAGGCGAAGCGGGCGAGCAGGCGGTGAGGTTCTCGCGCCGCCTGCCGCACGCCGCTACTTGACCGCGGGCTTGAGGAGCTCCGGCATCGTCTGCGCGGCGTAGCGCGCCGAGAGCACGGAGTTGAGCGAGAACGCCTTCCGCACTTCGTCGTCGTCCTGGGTGAGCACGACCGAGCGGCCGTCGGCGACCGCGGGGATCCGCTGGAATGCGGGATCATCGGTGACCTCGGAGTCAGGGATGTAGATGGGGAAGACGAGGAGGAGGTCCGCGTCGAGGTCGTCGAGCTTCTCCTCCGACACCGGCACCGTGAAGCCCTCCGGCTTGAGTCCGTCGATCGTCGACGACTGCGTGAAGCCGAGGTTCTCCATGAACTGCACTCGCTCGGTGCCCTTGATGTAGGCGCCCCAGCCCTCGGAGGTCTTCGCCGCCACGGTCACTGACTTGCCCGCGAACTCGGGGTTGGCGTCCCGGGCGGCCGCGAACTCGGCGTCGAGGTCCTCGAGCTGCTTCTTGCCCTTGTCCTCCTCGCCGAGGGCTTCGGCGACCATCGTCACCTGCTGATCCATCGACGTGAGGTAGTTGTCGCCGCCCTCGGGCGGACCGACGGTCGGGGCGATCTCGCTGAGACGGTCGTAGCGCTCCTGCTCGCCCGAGCTCTTCGTGTCGAGGATGAGGTCGGGTTCGAGCGCGGCGATCGCCTCATAGTCGGGTTCGAGGGTCGCGATGATCTCCGGCGGGGTGTCGTAGAGCTGCTCCGCCCACGGGCCGACGCCGGAGCCGCCGAATTCGACCCAGTCGGAGGCGCCGACGGGCTGGACGCCGAGCGCCAGCGCCGTCTCCGCGTCACCCCAGCCCAAGGCCACGACGCGCTGCGGGTCGGCGGGGACCTCGACGGCACCGAACTTCGTGTCGACGCTGGCCCCGGTCGCGGCCGTCTCCGCATCGTCGGCGCCGCCGCCGGAACAGGCGGTGAGCAGGAGGACGGAGGCGAGGATGGGGGCGAGGATTCTGCGCATGGATCTCTTTCTTCGGAGTTTAGGCAAGCCTAGCTTAATCCATGACAGGGCGTGGGGTGAACGCCACCGGCCACCCGTGCCCGAGCTCAGCGCTCGGGTCTGATCTCGAGTCCGCCGACGTCGACCTTCCCCAGGGGCACGAGTCCGGCAGGGCGACCCTTGACGAGCCGGTAGACGCCCCACACGAGAAGGAAGGCGGGAAGGCCGATGTAGGCGGAGGCGACTTCGAGGACGCGTCCGTCGACGACGGCTTCGATGTTCTGTCCGGCGACGACGACGATGAGCATGATGAGCGCGATGATCGGCCCGATGGGAAAGAGCGGTGCCCGGTAGGGCAGGGCGGCGACGTCATGGCCCTGGCGGACGTAGGCGCGACGGAAGCGGAAGTGGCACCAGGCGATGCCGATCCACACGATGAATCCTGAGAGACCGGAGACGTTGATGAGCCAGGTGTACGCCGCGCCGTCGCCCATCACCTCGGTGAGGAATCCGAAGAGCCCGATGAACGCGGTCGCGAAGAGGGCCATGACGGGTACCCCGCGGGCGTTGAGACGGGCGAACAGCCGTGGGGCGGTGCCGTCCTTCGCCATCGCGTAGAGCATGCGGGTCGAGGCGTAGAGTCCGGAGTTGCCGGCGGAGAGGATCGCGGTGAGGATGACGGCGTTCATCACGCTCGCGGCCACGGCGATGCCCGCGCGCTCGAAGACGAGGGTGAACGGCGACGCGGTGATGTCGTCGTTGTCCGCCGCAGCCAGCAGCGACGGATCCGTGTAGGGCAGAAGGAATCCGATGACGACGATCGCCCCGATGTAGAAGAGCATGATCCGCCAGAATACGGTCCGGATCGCCCGCGGCATGTCGCGACGAGGGTCCCGGGATTCGCCCGCGGTGACCCCGACGAGCTCCGTGCCCTGGAAGGAGAAGCCGGCGATCATGAACACGGAGATGATCGAGACCCACCCGCCGACGAACGGCGCCTCCCCGGTCGTCCAGTTGCTCAGTCCCGGTGAGCTGCCGCCGATGATGCCGGCGATCATGAGCACGCCGAGGACGAGGAACGCGAGCACGGCTGTGACCTTGATCGCGGCGAACCAGAACTCGCCTTCGCCGAAGGCGCGGGCCGAGAGGAAGTTGAGGCCGGTGAGGAGGGCGAGGAAGACGGCCGCCCACACCCATGACGGGACGTCGGGTAGCCAGAACGACATGATGACACCGGCGGCGACGAGTTCGGCGGCCAGGGTGATCGCCCAGTTGAACCAATAGTTCCAGCCCATCGCGAAGCCGAAGGAGGGGCTGACGTACTTCGAGCCGTACGTGTGAAAGGACCCGGCGACGGGCAGATGGGTCGACATCTCGCCGAGGGACTGCATGACGAAGAGGACCATGATCCCGATGACGGCGTACGCGAGCAGCGCCCCGCCGGGGCCGGCCTGGGAGATCGTGCCGCCCGATCCGAGGAAGAGGCCGGTGCCGATGGCGCCGCCGATCGCGATCATCTGCAGGTGACGCGACCGCAGTCCCCGCTTGAGTTCCCGGGAGTTCTCGTTCCGGGTGGTCGTCGCCGAGGTGGTCGGCTGTGGCATCGTGTCCCCTGATCGCGTTCGGTCGGGTCCCGGTTGCGGGCCCCGGCCATTCTTATCACATCACGGTGACGCGAGCGGTGGGCGCGCGAGGGTCGCGGCGATCATCGCATCGGTCACCCTGTCGTCGAGCAGCCCGACGATCGGCGCAAGGGCGGTCCGTACGCTGACGAAACGGAAGACTTCGCTGCGGACTGCGGCGAGCAGCGCCGAATCGCGGAACATCATCCTCGCGAGGTTCCGCGAGTTGTCCTGTGCCCGTTCGACCCGCGGCCTGGCCAGAGCCTCGAATCGGGCGAGGTCCGTCTCGAGCGTCGCGAACCCGGCACCGTCGAGCACGCGGCTGAGTACCCAGGCGGATTCCATCGCCATGGCCGCTCCCACGCCCGCGGTCGGGAGGAACCCTGCGGCCGCATCGCCGAGGAGAACGGTCGATCCCGTCGTCCAGCGGCCGCAGCGCACATCGCGCAGCGGCCAGTAGAACAGTTCATCTGCTGTGTCGAAGGCGGCCAGCGCCGCGTCGAGCCGCGGGGTCGCCGTCCGCAACCGTCGGCGGACCTCGGCGGCGAACCGGCGCGGACCGAGGGGCTGACGCGTGTCAGGGCCGCCGAGGAAGACGCCGAGGCGATCACGGACCGGGTAGGAGCCGAGGAAGAAGCCGTCTCCCCAGACCTCACTGCCCGTGTGCGGAGACCCGTCAGCGGCCGTCCACGTCACCCAGCCGCCCCACGTCGTGTCGAGAGACTCGGCTTCGCCGCGGCCGAGGACGAGGTCCCGAGTCGTCGAATGGAGCCCGTCGGCGATGATGACGAGATCGAATTCCGCTGAATGCCCCGCACCGGCCTCACCGACCAGGTCGACATGGACACGGCGATCGGGAACCGCGCCGCTCGGAGGGGCAGCACCGCCCCGAGAGTCGCGGCTGGTGCGTTCGATCAGTCCGCTCACTTCGGTGCCGAAGGAGACCGGGCATCCGCCGAGCGCGAGCACGTCGATGAGCCGTCCCCGGGAGATGCCGCGATAGTCGCCGAACTCAGAGAGCAGACTGCCGATGTCTCCCGAGGAGATGAGCGCCCCACGATGGGAGTGGAAGTCGAAGGAGTCGATGGCGGTGCTCGCCTGCTCATACGCCTCTCGGTTGCCCAGGGCGGAGAAGACCGGGTCGACGAGGGGCATGAGTGCGAGCATGTAACCGGCTCCGCTCTCGCTGGTGAGCCGAGCGGCGTCTCGGGAGCGTTCGATGAGCACCGGGTGTCGTCCCTGCGCCCGCAGCAGCTGGGCGATCGTCAACCCGGCGATCCCCGCACCGACGACGAGAATGCGCAGGTCGTCACTGGAAGCGGCGCGGAGCTGCACGTCGAAGCTGGTCGCACTGATCATGATGCCCGCTCTCTCGTGGGGTCCTGTGGTTCGGTGATGCCCTGATCTCGGTCCGTCGATGACGTCGTGGACCGCCTGGTCCACTGACGATAGCATTCTGTGGACTACCTAGTCCATACAGTGGGGCCGGCTTGCTACGATCGGCTCATGTCCGACACTGCCCTCGCGCGCATGGCCCCCGGCAAGCGCGATGCTCTCATCGCCGCAGCCGCCCACGAGTTCGCCTCGCATGCGGCGAGTCAGGCGTCGCTCAACCGGATCATCGCTGCGTGCGGGATGAGCAAGAGTTCGTTCTACCACGCCTTCGACTCGAAGGACGAGCTGCTCGGCCTCGTCGTCTCCACCCTCGTCGACCGGGCCCGCGACGATTGGAGCCCGCCTTCGCCGAAGGATTTCGCCCCCGATTTCTGGGCGACCGCCTCGGCGACATGGGATGAGGCGATGCGAGTCTGGCCGTCCAGCGAGGCACTCGATCTGCTGTGGCGCATCGTCTGGACCGATCCCCAGCACCCAGCGCTCCGCGATTTCCACCGCGCGATCGATCACTGGCTTGACGAGGTCCTCATCGTCGGACGCCGCACCGGTGCCGTCGACGCAGCGGTCTCGCCCCGGCTGCAGACCATGGCGGTCACGACGCTGCTTCGGGCCTTCGACGAGTGGACGCTGCGCACAACCGTCCCCGCGCCCCGGGATGGCACCGGGGCGCTATCGGACGACGATCCGGCCGAGGCGGCACAGACGGCGGACTCGACCTTCTCGGCGCAGGCGGGAGCGGGTCCGGACGAGACGCGGGCGGGGGCGATCGCTCGGCTCGGCGCTGAGCAGTTCCACCTTCTCAGGCGTCTCATCGCGGCAGCAGACGACTGAGGATGGCAGACGATTGACCGCGGATCACCCACGGTGCGACGGCTGGCCGGCGCAGCCCATGTGCGCAGTCGACGGCATCCTCGTCGAATCAGCGGATCTGGGTCAGCGCTTCGGGATCCGAGCCCGAGCGGAGATCAGAGTGGCCTCACGTGCGGTCGAGGAAGCGCAGGACCGCTGCGACCCGGCGGCTCGTCGTCTCTCCTGCCTGGAGGTCGAGTTTGTCGAAGATCGCGCTGATCGCCTTCTCCACCGAGCTGATCGAGACGTAGAGGCGCTCTGAGATGCCGCGGTTCGACAGGCCCTCGGCCATCGCCTCGAGGACGTCGTGCTCCCGGGGGCTGAGCGCCTCGAGCGTCGACTGCCGCTCCGAGGTGCGCAGGAGCTGCCGGACGACCTCGGGGTCGATGACGGTGCCGCCGGCGGCGATGCGCATGACCGAGTCGAGGAACCTGTCGATGTCGGTGACCCGGTTCTTCAGCAGGTAGCCGACACCGACCGATTCGGAGCTGAGCAGCTCGGTCGCGTACTCGTGGAGGACGTACTGGCTGAGCACGAGCACCCCGATGTCCGGGTGGGTGCGCTTGATCGTCAGCGCCGCCTCGAGGCCCTCCGTCGTATGCGTCGGCGGCATCCGCACGTCGACGATCGCCAGCTGCGGGGACAGGGCGTCGACGGCGGCGAGCAGCTGGGTTCCGTCATCGACGGAGGCGACGACGGAGATCCCCTCGTCCTCGAGGAGACTGCGCACACCCTCCCGCAGGAGGACGGCGTCGTCGGCGAGGACGACGCGCAGCGCGTCAGGGGTCGCCGGCGTCGGCGCATTCGTGCGGGTGGGCTCAGTCATAGGGGATCTCCGCTCTCACTGTCGTGCCCTGACCCTCGGGGCTGATGATCTCGAGTCGGCCGTCGAGTGCGCTGACCCGCCGGGAGAGGCCCTGGAGCCCGCCCCCGCGCAGGTCGGCGCCTCCCCGGCCGTCGTCGACCACCTCGGCGACCAGCGCGGACCCGCCGTCGTGGACGCGGATGGTGATCGCCGAGGCGTCGGCGTGCTTGACGACGTTCGTCACGGCTTCGCGGACGACGAAGTACGCGGCCGATTCGACGGCCTGCGGGATGCGCCTGCCCGGCTGCTCGAGGATGGACACCGGCACCGGGCAGTGGTTGGCGATGCGCGTGAGCACCGACGCCAGCCCGTGCTCGTCGAGGGCCGTCGGATAGACCCGCCATGCCACCTCGCGCATCTCGTCGATGAGGTCCTGGGACTGGACGAGCGCACTGTCGAGGAGGGCGGCCGCCTTCTCCGGGTCCTGTGCCCGGCGGGCCCGGGCGATGAGGACGGACAGGGACACGACGTTCTGCTGCACCCCGTCGTGGAGGTCGCGTTCGATGCGGCGGCGTTCGTCGTCGATGGCGACGACGACCCCGCGGCGGGTGGTGATGAGCTCCGTGATGCGGCTGTGGACGGCGGTCGGTCGGCTCACCTGCCCGGCGGAGGCGTCGATGCGCCCGTGCAGCCAGTTGCCGAGTTCGGCGAGGAGGACCGCGCCGATGAGGTTCGCCGCCCCGTAGAGGACTCCGACGAGCAGCAGCGGCTGGCTCATCGTCCACAGTGAGAAGCTGATCGTCACCCCGCCGCCGGCGAACAGGCCCTGGATGAGCGCGCCGAGGGTGACGAAGACGAAGCCGGTGAGGAGATTGACCACGGGCACGGCGATGAGGAGGGCGACGAGGCCGGTCAGGGCGAAGAATCCGCGCCCCGGCCGGGCGTCGGCGAGCACGATGCCCAAGGTCCGCTCCTGCCGGTTCCGCTCCCAGGCCAGGACGCGGCGGGAGAGCGCCGAGGCGGGCGGGAAGCATGCGGCGAGCAGCAGCGGCAGGCACAGCAGGCCGCCCCACAGCACCCCGAGCACGGAGAGCGACCACCGCTTCAGGAACATGCGGGGTTCGCGCGGGATCGTCGCGGGCCACGGCATGGCTCGATCGTAGCAACGCAGGTCAGGGCGTCTGGAGGGGTCAGACCTCACTTCTCGTTCCGGTTTTCCGCATCGTCGGCTCGGGTGAGCCCGCCCGCGGTCTGCGCTCCGCCTCGTACCGGCGGCCACGGCTGCGTCACTAGGGTCGATGACCATGGACTTCGCTCTCGACCTCATCCACCAGACGCTGACCTCCCCGTGGCTCTATCTCCTCATCGCCGTCGTCGCCGCCCTCGACTCCCTCGTTCCGATCGTGCCCTCGGAGACCGTCGTCATCACCGCCGCCGCGTACGCCGTGACCGGCAGTCCGGCTGCGGTGGGCATCATCGCGGCGGCGACCGTCGGTGCGCTCCTCGGCGATCTCGCCGCCCACCTCGTCGGCCGCGGTGGCAGCCGCGCCACCGACCGGTGGGTCCGGTCGGCCCGGCTGCGCAGACTGCTTGCCTCGACGGCGGAGATGTTCGCCGTTCGGGGCGGTGCGATGCTCGTCGCGGGGCGGTTCATCCCCGGCGGGCGGACGGCGACGACGATCGCCTCGGGGATGCTTCGCTATCCCCTGCCCCGGTTCCTCGCCGCAGACGTCCTCGGGGCGCTGGCGTGGGCGGCCTACTCGACGGGCATCGGGCTCCTCGGTGGGGCCGTCTTCGCTGATCAGCCGCTGTGGGGTGTCGTCCTCGGCGTCGGCATCGCGCTCACCCTCACCACCCTCGCCGAGGCGGTCCGCCGTCTCCGTGTGAAGCGGAGGACCGCTGTTGCCGAGCCCGCATCCGGAGGTTCCGAATCTGACGGAGACGAGGCCGGCACCGCTGTCCTCGAGCCCGCGGTGCCCGAGCCCACGGCAGCTGCGGTCGGGCCACGGGAGTGTGTCCCGACCGCAGAGCGCGGCCGCCTCACGCGCTCCGGTCGAACTCGCCTGCTCGCAGCTGCACGAGAGTGAGGTCGAGCAGCGGGGTGGGCACGCCGAGGTCGCGCGCCGTGCTCTGGAGGTGGCCGAGGATGTGCTCGGTCTCGTTCGGCAGCCCGGCCGTGACGTCGCGGTAGAGCGAGGAGGTGAAAGCGGAGCCCTCGGCGGTGAGCATCGAGAGGGTGGCGGCGCGCGCCCGCGCCGAGACCGGGTGGCCGGCGGCCATGGCGACGGCTTCGAGTTCGTCGATGATCCCCACGACGTGGGGTTCGCCGCCCGCGGCCATGATCGCGCCCACCGGTGCCCGGAAGAGGCACGTGACGACTCCGGCCGCGGCGATGAACACCCATTTCTCCCACAGGGCGTCGTCGATGCCGTCGATGACCTGGAGCCGGAAGCCCGGGACGTCGAGCGCGTCGATGACCGCGGGTGGGACCTCTCCCCCGCCGAGGCGGCCGATCGTCATCGTCGCGAGATCCGTCATCTGGACGATGTCGGCTCCGCGCATCGTGCCGACGATCTTGACGAGTCCGCCGAGCACCTGTCCGGGGAACTCCGCCTCGAGGCGGCCGATCTGCGCCATCCCGTTGAGGAACGGGATGATGAGGGTCTGGGGTCCGACGGCCGGGCGAAGGTCGGCGATGATCGATTCGAGGGCACCGGCCTTGACGGCGACGAGGACGAGGTCGACCGGGGTGGGGTCGGCTGCGAGCTCCTCCGCCGTCGTCACGGTCACCGGGTTCGTCCGGTCCTCGTCGGGGGCGATGAATCGCAGTCCGGTCTCTCTCAGAGCCTCGGCACGGGCGGGCCTGACGAGGAAGGCGACGTCGCGCCCGGCTTCGACGAGGCGGGTGCCGAAGGCGCCGCCGGTCGCCCCGGCTCCGGCGATGAGGATTGTCACAGGGTGCCGTCCTTCGTGGTCGAGTCAGTGGTCGTGTCGGTGGTCGTGTCGGTGGTCGTGTCGGGGTCAGCGGAAGTCAGCTGCGCGCGCAGCCGAGCGGCCGCCTCGGCGGGGTCAGGCGCCTCGGTGATCGCGCGGACGACGACGATGCGCGTCGCCCCGGTCTCCTGCACCGCCCGGAGACGGTCACCGGCGGAGATCCCGCCGATCGCGAACCACGGCTTCTCCGTCCTCCCGCTCACCGCCGCCAGCGGATCGAGTCCGGCGGCCGGGCGGCCCGGCTTCGTCGGGGTCTCCCACACGGGGCCGACGCAGAAGTAGTCGATCTCCGGGTCGGCGGCTGCGGCGAGCGCCTGCTCGACCGAGTGCGTGGACCGGCCGAGGATGACGTCGTCGCCGAGCACCGTACGGGCCTGCGCGCTCGTCAGGTCGCCCTGCCCGACATGGAAGACGTCGGCGCCGACGAGGAGGGCGACATCGGCACGGTCGTTGACGGAGAAGAGCTTCCCATGCCGGCGCGCGGCATCGCGGAGGATCTCGAGGGCGGCGATCTCCTCCCGCGCTTCGAGACCCTTGTCGCGGAGCTGGATGATGTCGACGCCCCCGGCGTAGGCGGCGTCGAGGAACTCACCGAGGTCGCCTTGTTGCGTGCGGGCGTCGGTGCAGAGGTAGAGCCGGGCGGAGGCGAGCGCACGGGTCCGCGCGGCATCCGACCCGGAGGCGTCGCGGTCGACCGGGTGGCCCGCGTGCTCAGCAGGGGCGGTGACGGGGTCTTGCACTGCGGGAGACGTTGGCATCGTGGGAACCATGCTCCTAGAGTAGAGGAGTTCGCGGGAGCCTCGCTGGGAGGCTGAGAGGGCTTCGTGCCGACCGCCTCACCTGATGCGGGTCATGCCGCCGGAGGGAGAATCGCATGGACGTCATCGTCGTCGGCGCCGGGATCATCGGCCTGGCCACGGCGTGGGAGCTGCACCGGCGCGGGGCGGCCGTCACCGTCATCGATCCGCACCCGGGCACGGGTGCCACGTCGGCCGCGGCCGGGATGATCGCCCCTGCCGCCGAGATCGCGTGGGGCCAGACTCCGCTGTTTCCGCTCATGCGCGTCTCCGCCGACCTCTACCCCGACTTCACTGCGGCACTGACCCGGGATTCGGGGGCCAACCTCGGGGAGACGACGACCGCCACGCTCGTCTGCGCCGGGGACCGCGCGGATCTCACGGCCCTGCGCGAACTCAGCGCCCTTCAGTCCGCGGCCGGTTCCGACCTCGACCTGGTCACCGGATCCCGGGCCCGCGACCTCGAACCCGCCCTGGCTCCCGGTGTGTGCGGGGCCGTCCTCATTCCCGGCGATCATGCGATCGATCCCCGGCGGGTGACGCGCGCGCTGCTCACCGTCCTCGGTGACCGCGTCATCGAGGATCGGGTGACAGGGCTGGTCGGCGAGGAGGGGTCACCGGCCGGCGAAGCCCCGGCTCGGACGACCGGAGTCGTGCTCGCCTCGGGGCGCCGAGCCCGCGCCGATCAGGTCGTGCTCGCCGCAGGCATGGCGCACAATGCGATCGCCGGGGCTCCGCCGCTGCCGCTGCGGGCCGTCCACGGCGATGTCATCCGGCTCCGCTCGGACCCCGACGCGCCGCCGCTGCTCACCCGCACGATCCGGGGACTCGTCGCCGGTCGGCCCGTCTACGTCGTGCCGCGGCCCGATGGGGAGCTCGTCCTCGGGGCGACGTCCCGGGAGGACGGTCAGACCGGCATCCTCGCCGAGGGCGTCCACCGTCTCCTCCACGACGCCGAACGGCTCGTGCCCGGACTCCTGGGGTGTGAGATCACGGAGATCACCGCGCGAGCCCGGCCCGGTTCGCCCGACGACCTCCCACTGCTCGGCCGCAGCGACCCCGGTCTCGTCGTCTCCACCGGGTACTTCCGCCACGGGGTGCTCCTCGCACCGTTCGGCGCCCGCCTCGGCGCGGATCTCGTCCTCGGCGCCGACTCCGCGTGGCTGCCCGTCGGTGCGCGCGAGGCCGTGGCACCGGGACGGTTCGAGGCCGACCCGCCACCATCACCGCAGCCACCTGCTGCGCCACTGCTGACAGCAAGGAAGGGATCATGACCATCACTCTCAACGGCGACCGCCGGGACATCACCGCGGGCACGACCGCCCGCACCCTCGTCGAGGACATCACCGGACGGCAGCTGAGCGAGGACGGCACCCCGGTCGACGGCGGCCGCCTCGGGGTGGCCCTCGCCGTCGACGGCGAAGTCGTGCGCCGCGGCCTGTGGGCCGGCTTCACCATCACCGACGGCCACACCGTCGACATCGTCACCGCAGTCCAGGGAGGCTGATATGAGCTGGACCATCGACACCGTGACCTTCGACTCCCACCTCGTCATGGGCACGGGTGGGGCGAGCACCCTGCGCATCCTCGAGGACGCCCTGACCGCCTCGGCGACAGAGCTGACGACGGTCGCGATCCGCCGCTTCGACGCCGAAGCCAGGGATTCGGTGTTCGCGCTCCTCGAACGGCTGGGCATCCGCTCACTGCCGAACACGGCCGGCTGCTACACGGCCCGCGATGCCGTACTCACCGCTCAGCTCGCCCGCGAGGCGCTCGAGACGAACTGGGTCAAACTCGAGGTCATCGCCGACGAGGACACCCTGCTGCCCGACCCTGTCGAACTCTTCCGCGCCACCGAGGAGCTCGTCCTCGACGGCTTCACGGTCTTCGCTTACACGAACGACGATCCGGCACTGGCGAAGCGGCTCGAGGACGCCGGGGCCGCCGCGGTCATGCCCGCCGGCGCTCCGATCGGTTCGGGCCTGGGCATCCTCAACCCGCACAACATCGAGACGATCGTCTCCCGCGCCCAGGTGCCCGTCATCCTCGACGCGGGCATCGGCACCGCCTCGGATGCCGCCCTGGCCATGGAGCTCGGGTGCACCGCGGTGCTGCTCGCCTCCGCCGTCACTCGTGCGCACGACGCCCCGGCGATGGCGCAGGCGATGCGGCTCGCCGTCGACGCCGGTCGTCTGGCGGCCGGGGCGGGACGGATCCCCAAACGACCGCTTGCACTGGCCTCGTCCCCCGACGACGGACGGGTCACCGCGGAGACCGCCCGCACGACCTCGGTCGAGAACCTGGTGATGGGGCCGTGAGACCGCTCGTCGACCCCGGACCCGAGCTCACCCCCGCGGAGATCGCCCGCTACTCTCGGCATCTCAGCCTGCCCGATGTCGGGGTGACCGGTCAGCGCCGCCTGCGCACGGCGAAAGTCCTCGTCATCGGCGCCGGCGGTCTCGGTGCCCCGGTCCTCCAGTACCTCGGAGCGGCTGGGATCGGGCAGCTGACCGTCATCGACGACGACGTCGTCGACGTCTCGAACCTGCAGCGCCAGATCCTTCATCGGGATGCCGATGTCGGCCGTCCCAAGGTCGAGTCCGCACGTGACGCCCTGCTCCGGCTCGATCCCGCTCTCACCGTCGAGACCATCGCCGAGCGGCTGAGCCCGGACAATGCCCTCGAACTCTTCGCCGGCCACGACCTCGTCATCGACGGGGCGGACAACTTCGCGACCCGCTACCTGTCCAACGACGTCGCCGAACTCACCGGCACACCGCTCGTGTGGGGAACGATCTTCCGATTCGAGGGACAGGTGAGCACGTTCTTCCCCGGTCACGGTCCGATGCTGCGTGACCTCTTCCCCGACATCCCCGATGCCGATTCCGTGCCGAGCTGTGCCGAGGGCGGGGTGCTCGGGGTGCTCTGCGGTCTCGTCGGGTCGGTCATGGCCGCTGAGGCGATCAAGCTCATCTGCGGTATCGGCGATCCCCTGCTCGGCCGCCTGCTGCGGGTCGATGCGCTGAGCACGACGTTGACGACGCTGCGCTTCTCGCCCGACCCGGACCGGCCCGCTGTCACCGATCTCACCGAGGTGGCCCTCGCCTGTGCGGCACCGGCGGTGGGATCCCCGGCTATGGTCGGGGTTGCAGAGGTCACGGTCGACGATGTCCGCGCACTCACGCCGTCGCCGGTGATCGTCGATGTTCGGGAGGCGTGGGAGCGGGAGCTCGAGGCGATCCCCGGCAGCGTGCACGTCCCGCTTGCCGACGTCGTCGACCGCGGTTGGCAGTCCCTCGCCGAGGCGGTCGGCCCTGCCACCGACATCGTCGTCCACTGCAAGTCGGGGGTGCGGTCGGCTCGCGCCATCTCGGCAATGAGCAGCGAGGTGCCGCCGGACGTCCGCATTCGGTCATTGGCCGGAGGCATCGAGGCGTGGGCTGCGGCGGGGTCTACGCCAGTGCGCTGAGGCGGCGGCGGAGTCCGTCCTCGCCTGCTCGCATGACGAAGCCGTGCATGCCGGCGGAGACCGGTCTGAGGACCCGGACCGATCGCCGGCGCGTCGTCACGCACCAGGTCGAAGAGATCGCGGTGAGCGGCCCGGTGCGCGCGAGGGTCCAGACGCCGACGCCGCGCAGATCGCCGTCGGCGACGAGGCGCACCTGCCGCGCAGGAGTGAGACCCTCGATGGACAGCGTGATGTCGAACGCGACGCCGAGGGGGCTGCGCACGGTGATCCCCGCGCGGCTGCCGGGGTGCACACCGGAGTCGTCTGTGGTGGCCACGGCGATGCCCGGCCACCACTGCGGCCAGGCCTCGACGTCGGTGAGGACCGACCACACCGCTGCGAGGGGATCGGCCACCCGCCACACCGACTCGAAGTGGAAGGGCGCGGACTCACCGGGGCGGGGCCGGGTGTGCTCGTGGCTCATGGCGGGCCTCCGTTCGACGCGTCGTCCTTCGACGGTAGTCTGGGTGGCGTGCCAGCCGAAAATCGCCGACCCCGCAGACCATCGCCGCTCGGCGGGCGGAAGCCGACGAAGGACGACCTCGCGCAGTTCGCCACCGACGATCCCGACGCCATCGATGATGTTCTCCCGGCCGCGCCGGGAGAACTCTCTCTGCTCATCGTCGGCATCAATCCGGGACTGTGGACGGCGGCGGTCAATGCGCCCTTCGCACGTCCGGGCAATCGCTTCTGGCCCTCGCTCCATCGGGGCGGGCTGACCGATCACCTCGTCGATGCCTCTCTCGGTCTCTCCGCCGAGGACGAGGAGCATCTGCTCTCCCGGGGCATCGGAATCACCAACCTCGTCGGACGGGCCACTGCCCGGGCCGACGAGCTGACGAACGAGGAGCTGCGCGCCGGCGGTGCCCGGCTCGTCGAGCGCTTGGCCGAGATTCGTCCGGCAGCCGTGGCGATCGCCGGGATCACCTCGTTCCGGATCGCGTTCTCCCAGCCGAAGGCGACGCTCGGCGTCCAGGACACCTCGCTCATTCCCGGCTGGCCGGAGGACGTCGCTCTGCGCGTCGTGCCGCAGCCGAGCGGGTTGAACGCGCATTACAACATCGCAGCGCTCGCCGACATCTGGCGGGAGACGTGGACTGCCATCGAGCAGTGATGCTGCCCGGCTGACGACAGGGCCGCGGGATCAGGGTGAGTCAGGTGCCGGGCTCATGGCCGGTCCGGAACGGTGCGCGCCGTTCCCTCACCGAAGTGCTCCCGGCAGCGGGCGACATAGGAGTCGAGGCCGCCGACGTGACTGGCGTCGATGTCGGTGGCGGCGCCGGTTGGCTGCGCGGCTATGCGCTCATGGAACACGGCGTCACGGCCGCAGATCGTGCAGACTGCCGTGAGCTTCGTGACGTCCTCAGCGAGCGCCATGAAGGTCGGCAGCGGTTCGAACGGAGCGCCGTCGAAGGTCACGCAGAGGCCTTCGACGATGACCGTGGCACCCGTGGCCAGAAGGTCGTCGACGACCGGGACGAGGTCGGGACCGAAGAACTGAGCTTCGTCGATGGCGATGAGGTCGAAGTCCTCCGTCGCGGCGACCGCTGCGAGGTCGGTGACGTTGCCGACGGGGATCGCGGGAATGTTGACCCCGATGTGCGAGGTGACGGCCGAGAGTTCGGCGCGGGTGTCGAGGGAATGGCTGATGACGAGCGCGTTGACACCCGCGATGCGGGCGCGCCGAACACGGCGCATGAGCTCTTCGGATTTGCCGGAGAACATCGGACCGGTGATGACTTCGAGGCGGCCGACCGGAGGCGCAGCGTTGGCGTGCATGGGATCAGCCTAGCCCGAGGCGGTGACACACAGGGGTCGGACCGGTCGCGAGATCACCTCAGTTGTCGACGGTGACCTTCTTCGTGTCCACGTCGACGGTCACCTCGGTGTCCGTGCTGCCGTCCTCGTAGTCGAACTGATACTCGATACGACCGTCGTCGGATTCGAGCTTCCAGCTCGTCAGCCGCCCTGTGCCCTGCCCGGCGGCGAGGCCGAGCGCCTCGTCGAAGGTCATCGGGGCGCTGAGGTCGATGGCCTGCTCGGAGTCGTCGGTGGTGTCCTCGTCGCGGCTGACGACGTCGCCGGAGTCCGCATCGACCGTGACGTCGTAGTCCGTCGTGCCGGAGAGGATCTTCACCTCGTACTGCCACGCGTCGTCACGGCGGTCGTGGTCGAGTTCGATGGCGTGGACGGTGCCGTCGCCGACCTCGGTCTGCGCTGCGGTGATCGCGTCCTCGGGCGTCACCTGCGGCTGGGCCCTGCTCAGGTCGGCGTCGGCCGACAGCCCGGACTGACCAGTCTGGCCGGACTGACCAGTCTGGCCAGCTTGATCGGACTGGTCAGATTGCCCGGTCTGGCCGGCTTGTTCGCTCTCCTCAGCCGATGCGGAGCCGACCGCTCCGGCCTGCGTCGGCTGGCTCGACGCGGCGTCTGGGCTCTGGGATTCGGCATTCCCGCCGGCGCACCCGGTCAAGGAGAGGCTGAAGGCGAGCGTGACGACAGCGGCGAGGTAGGTCGGCTTCGCAGTCTTCATACCAATCACGGTAGCAACGCGGCCGAGAGCCCGTCAGGAATCTAAGAGAACTATCATCGGATCGGTCCGGGCCGACAAGTCGACCGCGGCAACGTGGTCGATCCGGGCAGCCTGGCCGGTCCAGGCAGCCGGTTCAGTCGAGGCAGAACTCGTTGCCCTCGGGATCGGCCATGACGATGAAACCGGCCTCCATCGGCGGTTTCGGTTCGAACCGCTGCAACCGCGTGGCCCCGAGGGCGACCAGTCGATTGCATTCGGCTTCGAGGGCGTCCATCCGATCGGCGCCCTGCAGTCCTGGAGCGGCACGGACATCGAGGTGGATGCGGTTCTTCACCGTCTTGTCCTCGGGGACTGTCTGGAAGAACACCCGCGGGCCGCGCCCGGCCGGGTCTTCGATCGCGGCACGCATGTCCTCCGGTCTCATCTCGACGCCGAGCCCCTCGAGGAACTCCCTCCATGCATCGAACGGATCCTGCCCGTCGGACAGCGAGGTCCCGGGTGGACCGGGGATGACGTAGCCGAGGACCTCTGCCCAGAACCTCGCGAGGAGGATCGGGTCATGACAGTCAACGGTGATCTGCACGGAACGGCTCATGATGTCTCCTCATTGAGATTCTGGCGCGTGTTGAGAGTCGGTGATTCTGACTGTAGCCGAACCCACGGACACGGCCGCGCCGGCTCGTCCCCCGCATGACGCGTGCGTGACGATGACGTGCCGTCGAATCCGGCGCCCACGCTCCGAAGCGTCGCACTGCACAATCGGCGCCGCCTCCGAGCGACCTGGTCGGCAGCGCCGCATGTCCGCAGCCCGCAGCGACCACCGGCTGACCTCCACGCGGGCTGAGTCTTCCTGTGAGTCCGCCGCCGTGACCGGTCTCGGATGGCGCGCGCACCGCGGCCCCGCGTAAAATCACAACGGCCCTTTTCCCACCCATCCTCCGGAGGACTGCTTGACCACGCAGGAACACGACCTCATCATGCACATCGGACACGACGAGATCGTCATCCGCCAGCGCTACCAGATGATCAGCATCGCCAACGATGTCCTCATCGGCCTGTGGTTCCTCATCGGCAGCTTCATGTTCTTCTCCGATTCCCTCATGTTCGCCGGCACCTGCCTCTTCGTCCTCGGGAGCATCGAGATGCTCATCCGCCCGGTCATCCGCTTCACCCGCCACATCCACCTCCAGAAGTTCCGCACCCCGGGCACGCTGACGACCGATTCGTCCTACGACTACTGAGCACGCCCCACAGGTCACGCACCCCTGAATGGCTATACCGGCCGCGCTCAGACGTCGACGCCCGCCGCGACGAGGCGACCCCCGTCGAGCGTGACGATCCGGTCGGCGGCCGAACGCGCCCACCGTCGGTCATGGGTAACCGCGATGACGGCTCCGCCTCGCCCGCAGAAGTCCGCGATGACTGCGCTCAGCCGTGCCATCGCCGCCGCGTCCCTGCCCTGTGTGGGTTCGTCGAGCAGGAGGACCGCCGGTTCCGTGATGAGCGCTGAGGCGATGACGATGTCCTTCCGCCGCGCAGTCCCGAGGTCGAAGGGATGGGTCTCGGCCGCCTCGGTGAGTCCCACCAATGCCATCGCCGAGGCGACCGCCGCGGTCCGCTCTGCGACGACGGCCTCACGCTCACGCCGCCGATGCCGGGGCAGGGGCGCGGCTCGCCGCAGCTCGTTCGCCACCGTCGCTGCCGAGAGCTGAGTGCCCGGGTCCTGACCGACCCACCCGAGATGCGCGGCTCGCCGACAGGCGGGCATGCCCGGCAGGGAGATGTCCTCGCCGAGGCGGCGCACGCTCATTGCGCCCGTCACCGTGGCCCTGCGGTCGAGGAGGCCGAGGAGCGCCCGCAGCAGCGTCGACTTCCCGGCGCCGTTCGCCCCGGTGAGCGCGACGAGCTCACCCGGATGCAGTCGCAGGTCGACGCCGTCGAGGACCACCGCCTCACCCCGTTCCACCCGCAGGCCGTCGATCGTGAGCACGGGCGCACCGGATGCGCGTGGGTGAGGGGCCTGCTGTCCTGCGTCAGGTTCGGCGGGCACCCGCTCAGCGGATTCGGAGGCGAGGGCGACTGCGTCTCGGGACCGGCCGGGTGCACGCCCCGGCACCGATGTCCACACTCCGTGCCCCGCGATCGCAGCGTCTCCGAGGGAGGACGGTTCCACGGCGGCGCTCAGTATGCCCGAGGAGAGGAAGCTGACGGCATCGCAGGCCTCGGCGACGTCGTCGAACTGATGACCGGTGAGGAGGACCGCACCCCCGGAGTCCGTGTGGGCGCGCAGCCCGGCGATGAGACTGCGGCGCATCCGCGGGTCGAGTGAGAGCGCGGGCTCGTCGAGGACGAGGAGCACGGGGTCGAGGGCGAGCAGACCGGCAAGCGCGACGAGCTGCCGCTGTCCACCGGACAGCGTGTCGAGGCGTCGGTCCCACAGACCGCCGAGACCGAAAGCATTGAGCGCAGCCGTGGCCTCCGCCCGGGAACGCTCCCCGGCCACGCCGTGGAGTCGGCTCGGCAGCTGCACCTCGTCGCCGACGATGCTCGTCATCCCCGACAGCTGCGCCTCGGGATCGTCACCGAGCATGACGGCGCTGTCGGTGACGACCGCGTGGCCGGTCACGGTCGCCTGCTCGCTGAGCAGTCCGACGGTGAGCCGGGCCAGTGTCGAGATCCCCGCCTCTTGCGGACCGAGCACCGCGTGCATCCGTCCGGGATCGAGTCGCAGGCGGATGTCGGAGAGCACCGGCGCCTGCGACGTCCGGTACGTGACGTCGACCCCGGCGAGGTCGAGCACGGCGCTCATTCCCGACCTCCGAGGAGCGTGTCGGCGCTGGGCAGGGGCAGGAGGCCTGCCACCGAGGCGACGACGAGGATGAGCGTGAGAACGGGGCCGCCTCGGCGGATGAGGGACTGCGCCCGACCATCGCGGTGATCCTGCAGGGCGACTGCGTGGTCGGAGCGGGCGAAGCCGCGCTGGTCGAGGACCTCATGGCGTTGGTCGACCCCGACGAGCAGGGAGGTGAAGAGGCCTGCGACGATGCGCGGGAGAAGCCGGATCCGCGTTCCCCAACGGTGCGTCGGCCATCCGCGGGCGGCGAGGGCGTCGAGGACTTCGGTGGTACGTCGGCGCACATCCGGGAGGAGGCTGAGCGCGGAGGCGCAGATGTAGGCCACTGTTGCGGGCAGGTGGAGGGCGATGAGACCGTCGAAGAGCCGCGCGGAGTCGTTGCCGAGCCCGAACAGCGCGCCGAGGGCGATGAGCGCGGTGACCCGCAGCCAAATCTGGGCGGCGATCGCGAGTCCTTCGACGGTGACGCGAACGGCCCCGGACTGCCAGAGCACGGTCACTGCTGTCCCGGGGTAGAAGAGTCCCTGCACGAGTCCGACGACGATGAGCAGCGGCAGGCTCAGCGCCGCCACTGTCAGCGCCCACCGGGCCAGAGAGACCCTCCTCGTCGTCACCGCGGCGATGAGCGTGCCGAGGATGACGGCGGCGGGGACGAACGGCGACGGAATCCCGAACACGAGGAAGAGGGCGCAGGCCATGACGATGAGGTCGGTGGCCGGATGCCAGCGGGTTCGGGATTCCGGGATCGCTGTCGCCATTCAGCTCAGACGCGCGGCGCGCGCCTGCGGGGGACGGCTGTGCTCGGTGAACGGGTACCTGTCGAGGATCCGGCGAGGCAGGGTGCGGAGCACGAGGTAGGCGAGGCCGAAGATCAGCGCCTTGTCGATGATGTCGGAGACGATGCTCTGGGCGAGAGTCGCCGCGAGCATCTCCTGTCCGGCCGCTTGGAGGACCGCGACGATGCCGCCGGTCCCGGCCCCGAGTCCGCCGCCGAAGACGTAGGCGGCCACCGGGGCGCCGAGGGCTGCGGCGGGGATTCCCGCGAGCGCTCCGGTGAGGACCGCGAACCAGGGGGTGCGGAAGGCGCCGAGGCGGGCGGCCCATCCGGCGGCGGCGCCGATGAAGGCCGCGCCGGTGGTGAAGGCGATGACGCTGGGGTTGAGGGTCACTCCCCAGATGAGGTTCGAGATAATGCCGGTGAACGCTCCGGCTGCCGGTCCGGCGAGAACGCCGATCATCACGGTGCCGATGGAGTCGAGGTAGAGCGGGATCGGGGTGAGCGTGCCGACGACCTGGCCGATGACGATGTTGAGGGCGATGGCCACGGGGATGAGCGCGATGATGCTGCGCGGAATGAGCGGCAGGGTGCCGGCCGCGAGGAGGATGCCGCCGGCGAGGTACCCGACCATGACCCACAGGGTCGTGTGGCCGAGGTCGGTGCCGAGGTTGGCGGGCTGGGTGAGGAGGACGACGAGGTAGGTCGCGAGGATGACGGCGGTACCGAGGACGGTGAGGGTGAGAGTGATGGGGGTTTGTCCGGGACCAGTCGGTGCGGCTGGCCCCTGCCCAGACAGGGTGCGGGTGGTCGTGTCTCTAACCATGGTGTGGTCCCTTCTTCAGTGTGGCGCCGAGGTGGTCGAGGAAGAGGTCGGCATCGATCGAGCGGATGATCTCTGCGTTGGGTTCTCTCCCCCACCGCCCCAGCCAGTCGGCGACGGTTTCGCCTCGTGTGAGTGTACCGGTGAGTTCGACGTCGACCGGTGCTGTGGCGCTTCGCGCCCAGGGCAGGGTGCTCTCCGGCCGGTCGGGTTCTCGGGCCCACGCGAGGGCGCAGGCGACGACGAAGGGGTCGTGGATGTGGGCGAGGTAGCCGAGTCCGTCCCATTCGTGGAACTCGAAGTAGAAGCGCAGGGCCTCGCCGAGTTCCCGGAGCACCGCGTGCCACCGGTCGTCCTCATCGCCTGAGAGGATGGCCGCCCAGCGTTCGGGGGTCATCGCCACGGCTTCGGTGGCTTCGATCGGGGCGATGACGGGCAGAGCGATGTCGGGGAGCTCGCGACGGGCCCGGTCGAATGCCGCGAGGACGGCGGCGGTCGATTCGGGGTCGAAGGTGACGTTCCATTCCGTCGTCGGGTGCGTGTTGCCGCGGTAGTTGAAGGCCCCGCCCATGATGAAGAGACGGCGGAGCAGGAGAGGCAGCCGGGGTTCGATCTCCAGGGCGAGCGCGAGGTTCGTCGACGGCCCGATGACGATGCCGATGAGCTCACCGGGGTGCGCGCGGGCGGCGTCGACCCATGCCTGTGCCGCCGAGGTGGGGCTGAGCGGCACCGTCGGTTCCGGCAGGGCCGCGTACCCGGCACCGGTCTGACCGTGGGTGAGGTCCGCGTACTCGATGTCGGCGGTCTCAGGCTCTCCCGCAGTCGGTCCGGGTGGCGTCTGCGCGCCCGCTGACTCCTGGCGAACCAGCGGCAGGGCATGGCCCGGGTGGACGGGGATGTCGTCGTGTCCGGCGAGCGTGAGCCACCCCAGCGTGTTCTCGACGACCTGCGCGGTGGGGACGTTCCCGCCCGAGGCGGCGATGCCGACGACGTCGATGTCGTCCTGGCAGAGGAGGTAGGCGAGCGCGATCGCGTCGTCGATGCCCGGGTCGCAGTCGAGGAAGAGCGGCAGAGTCATACGGTCATTCTGCCGGATCTGCCCACCCGGAGAGCTGTCAGAAGGGACTGGGGCCGCTGGAGTAGTCCGGCGGCATCATCCTCCACTGGTCCGCCCACCGCGAACGTCGTCTCCCCCGCTGCCAATTGCCGCACGCCTGTGTCGAGCCGCGGCGGACGTACTGACAGCAGAGATAGATCGCTGCCGGTGTCGGGGCGTCGACTCGTTCGCGCCCGAACGGGTAGTCGTCCTCCGCGAAACCGAAGATGTCGGTGTATCCGACGGGACCGTCCATGCCGGGGAATCCGACTCCGTCGTCGTACCCGGCGGTGTCGACGTATTCGCGCCGGTCCGACCAGTCGAACCGATCGACGGTTCGGCCCGTCTTCAGGTGGCCGTATCCGATGCCGCGTCCGTCCCCTCTCGGGTCAGCGAACACTCCGATGTCGGTCAGCTCTTCGGCATCCAACCTGCCGCCGATGGTCGAAGCGAAGATGCCCCGAGCCAACAGCGGCCGTGGTGCGAAGGTGAAGACTTCGCGGAACAATTGGCAGTCGCAGTGCTCTGCTCCCATTCCTCGCAGTCGCGGGATCAGTGCGGTGGCCCTCGGCGCCGTCTGCTCCCGGAAGCGCTCGGCGAAGCGATGAGTGTCGTCGCACCCGAACTCGGCGAGTTGTCGGTGGACGAAGCAGACGACGCATTCTCCCGGCAGGGGGTTGAGCCGAGACTCTGAATCGTCGTCGTAGTGTTGCCTGATCTCTGGGTTCTCCGTGATGTTGTCCATGACCTCACGGTGCCATCCGGCACTGACATGAGAGAGACTCAGGTCACAGAGAGTTTCGAGTCGCGTCCGATTCTCCTTCCCCGGTGTGCGATTGTCCGAGCCATCCACATCGGGTCGCATCCCGGGCTGCGCACCGAGAACGGCTCCCGCGCGATCAGACGATTCAGCGTCGCCGACCACGGCCGATCCATAGACTGGACAGATGACCACTCTCGTCATCGGTGAGGCCCTCATCGACATCGTCGCGACTCCCGACGCACCCGACAGGTACGCCCCTGGAGGCGCGCCGGCCAATGTCGCACTCGGCCTCGGTCGCCTCGGTGACGAGGTTGCCCTGCTCACGGACCTCGGAAATGACTTCCACGGCGGATTCGTCCTCTCGCACCTGCGGGCCTCGAACGTCACCGTCCATGCAGCCCCTCAGGGTGCGACCTCGACGGCGCGCGCGACTCTCTCCGCCGACGGGTCGGCTGAATACGACTTCCACCTGCGCTGGAATCCCGATCCGACACCGGTCAAAGATGAGCGCTGGGAGGCCATCCACATCGGGTCGATCGCGGCATTCCTGTCACCCGGGGCAGCGACGATCGACGACCTGCTCGACGACCACCGCGCGTCGACGCGACTGGTGACGTTCGACCCGAACATCCGACCGACGATCATCGGCGGGCACGCGGCGGCGTTGGCCCGCTTCGAAGAACTCGCCGCACGCGTCGACGTCCTCAAGCTCAGCGATGTCGATGCCGATTGGCTCTACCCCGACCTCGCCGAAGAAGCACAGGTCGATCGCCTGCTCGGCCTTGGTCCGGACCTGGTGGCGATGACTCGCGGGGGTGAGGGCGCAATCCTGGCGACTGCCTCGGCGCGGGTGAGGGTGGCTTCGGCTCGGGTCGACGTCGCGGATACGATCGGGGCCGGGGACACGTTCATGGTCTCCCTCATCCACGATCTGCATGCCGCGACGTCGGCGGTGTCCGACCTCGGCATTGCGGAGCTGACGTCATTGGGCGACAGGGCATCGGCTCTGGCCGGGATCACCGTCGGCCGTATCGGCGCCGACCTTCCGTGGGCTGCGGATCTCACGAACTGAGGAATGCGCCGAGCTGTCGCAGGCAGATGTCGTGGCCGTTGCGGTGACCGTCGATCATCCCCTGACCGACGAAGGAAACGACCTGGTCGACGAGCTCGACTCTGGTGCCCGTCGAGGTGGCCGTCAGGGTCCAGGTGATGATGGCGGTCGAGAGGATCTCATCGTCTTTGGTAAGCGTCTCAGTGGTCACGATGTGACGCTCCGGCATGACAGCGCAGTACTGCCCAGTCGATGCGAACTCCAGTGCTCCAGGCGCCCCACAACGGGCGCGGATCGATCCACCGGGGCGGAATTCGTCGATGTCGCAGACCATCTCCTCCCCTTCGGGGACTCCCCACTGCACGCGCTGATCTGTATCGGCGAAGGCGGTCCACACTGCAGAGACCGGGTGTGCGATATCAGCACCGAGGCTGATCGTCGCGGTCACAGGTGCGCCCTGATCGTCTGCGAACTCACTCACCGAAGAACACCACCTGGTCTCCGTCCGGATCGGTGATCGGGAGAAAGCGGCACCCGACCCCAGGGGACGGCGAGTCCTGCTCGCTGCCGACGCTGATGCCGGCCATGAGTCCGCTCACCATGATCGCTCCTTCGGGATCAGTATTCGGATCAAGGCGATTGCATTTTGCAACTGCTTTTTCCATGGAACCACACCTCGAAGGATCAGACAACAGAATCGTCCAAGCGACCGCAGCACGGCAATCCGCCGATCATCGGCGCCGGCCGCAACCAGGTTCGACGACCGACTCAGCTTCCGGCGATCTCCGCTTCGAAGGCAGCCTGCAGCCGTTCCGAAGCGCGCGGTGAATCCGGATCGGGGCGCGGAACACCGAGGTGGGTCTCGCGCAGTTCGTCGATGAGCCCGTCCACGAGATCCGGCGATTCGGCGAGGAGGCGGGAGCGCACGGTGAGTTCGCGCGAGGTCTGTCGGTAGGTCATCCCCCAGGTTCCGAGTGCAACCATGACGGGCAGGGTCTGGATCCCCGCCTCGGTGAGGGAGTAGGTCACCTTCTGACCGCGGACCGCCTCCGCCTTGGTCAGGAGCCCTTCGTCCACCAGTTTCTTCAGTCGGCTCGCGAGGATGTTCGAGGCGATGCCCTCGTTGTTCTGCGTGAGCAGCTCCCGGAAGCGGCGGCGACCGCCGAAGACGATGTCGCGGAGGATGATGAGGCTCCACGAATCGCCGAGCACCTCGACGGCGGCATTGATCGCACATCCTGACCGCGGTTGCCCAGCCACGCGCCCTCCCTCAGGTGGTTGTGTTCTGCAAGTGCATCATCCTACGCTGGGGTCCATTGTCGCCGACAATCGACCGGCTCCGGAGGACAACGATGTTCCGCACGCGCATTCACAATCTCTTCGTCTCCCTCGACGGCTTCGCCGCGGGCGACCACGTCACCTTTGATGAGCCCATCGGCGACGCCGCGGCGCTCTTCTCCCGCTTCGACGGTCGCGTCATCATGGGCGTCGATCGCGCTGATGCCCCGATCACCGTCGACCGTGCGCTCTTCAGCATGTGGGGGCAGGGCATCGGCGCTGAGATCATGGGCCGCAAGAAGTTCGGCCCCCAGACCGGGCCGTGGCCCGATGACGGCTGGCAGGGGTGGTGGGATGATGCGCCGCCGTTCGGGACTCCGTGCTTCATCCTCACCCACCATCCTCGGCCGCCCATCGAGTTCGCCAACGGCACCGTCTTCCACTTCATCGACGCCGACCCCGCCACGGCCCTGGAGACGGCGAGGGCCGCCGCGGGCGGACTCGATGTCCGGCTCGGCGGCGGCCCGTCGACGATCAGACAGTTCCTCGACGCCGACCTCGTCGACTTCATGCACACGATCACCGTGCCGATCGTCCTCGGCACCGGGGTGCGACTGTGGGACGATCCCGGCGTCATCGACGAGCGCTTCGCACTCGAATCGGTGAGCACGCCCAGCGGACTGACTCACCGGCTGTGGAATCGGCTCAGCTGAGAGCCTCGGCGAGCGGGGTCGCACCGTCGTAGAAGTTCACGGTCTCTCGCACGTCGGCGTCATTGGCGATGACGTAGGTGATGACATCGGCGACGAGTTCGCGGGAGGTTACCCGCACCTCGTCTGCCGGGCGTTCACCATCGAGATCGCCGGCCGCATCGGCGATGAGGACCTTGCCGCTGGAGGGCTCGAGGGTCAGACCGCCGGGTCCGAGAATCGTGTAGTCGAGGTCGCTGGCGCGCAGGTAGGCGTCCGCCCCGGCCTTGGCCTCGACGTAGGGGTAGAACGAGCTCTCGGGGTCGACGCGGTCGCGGTCGACGCTCGCACTGGCAAAGGAGACCATGACGAAGCGCTTGACTCCGGCCTGTTCGGCGGCATCGATCGCGCGCTTGGCGGCCTCGAGGTCGACGGCCTTGGTCCGCTCGGGGCTGCCACCGCCGGCCCCCGCGGAGAAGACGATCGCCGCGGCGCCGGCGAACACCTCGGCGAGGGCATCGGTGTCCGCGGTTTCGATGTCGAGGACGACCGGATGCGCCCCGGCGGCTTCGACGTCACCGGCCTGGTCGGGGTTGCGGATGACCGAGTCGACGGCGAAGCCGGCGGCCGTGAGCTTCGGGGCCGCCAGCAGGGCGACCTTCCCGTGTCCGCCGAGGATGACGACGCGACCTGAGTCCGACATGTGGTTGCTCCTTCGTTGACGATAGGTGGTGCCCACAACAGCCGCGACCGGCGCTCATTTATTCCGCCGAGGCGGCCCGGCGTTTGGTGCCGATCGCGTGCGATCGCTGTCATCCCGGGGAAGGGACGGGCTGAAGAATTCTGTGCGCGGCGGCTCTCAAACCGGCCCTGCCGGAGCACAATGGGAGGCATGACGATCACTGAGCTCTTCGCCGATGTCGCCAAGCGTCCCCTCGAGACGATCGCGAACCTGCCGACACTCACCCCCGAGGAGCTCAACGCTCACCCGGGGTCCCATCCCAATTCCGTCGCGTGGCTGCTGTGGCACATCGGACGCGAGGTCGATGTCCAGCTCGCCGGCCTCACCGGGGAGGACCAGGTGTGGGAGCGGTTCCGCGACCGCTTCGACCTCGGTCCGATCGGCGACACCATCGGCTACGGGCACACCCCCGAGCAGGCCTCGGAGATCGTCGTCAACGATCAGGGGCTCCTCGTCGACTACGCCACCGCTGCACTCAGCGCCCTCATCGACTACGCGAACCGGCTGAGCGCGGAGGACTTCGACGTCGTCATCGATGAGAACTGGACTCCCCCGGTGACTCGCGGCGTCCGCCTCGTCTCGATCGTCGACGATGCCGCCCAGCACGCCGGGCAGGCGGCCTATGCCGCCGGAGTGCCCCGCTGACCTCGGCTGATCCCGCTACGCCATGCCGAAGAACGTCGGGATCGCGATCGGGCCGGCGCCGAAGACTGCGATCACCGCGGCGAGGGTGAGGAGGAAGAGGTCGTACTCCCACCCGTTGTCGGCGGCCCAGTACTTGCTGTGCCACCGGAAGTTCTGCATCGAGATCGTGATGAGCATGAGCACGACGACGCCGATGCCGGCCAATTGGGCGAGCACACCGGTGGCGAAGGACAGGGCGGCGGCGAACTCCGCGATCGGCACGAACCAGGCCAGCGGCAGCGGGAGGCCGTCGTTCTTCGCGAAGCGGCGCACGTCCTTGAGCTTGAGCAGTGATTCGTGGAAGAACGTGAAGGCGAGCAGACCGCGCACCAGGAACAGGACGACGGCGATGACGAGCGGCGGCGCGGTGAACACGACGGACCCCCTTGGGCGCGGACGGCTGACCCGAGGCAGTCTACGCGCCGATCACACTGCCTGCGCCTCGATGATGAAGAGCGGTTCGGTTCCGACGAATGCTCGACGTGACCAGGAACCCCACACCTCGGTGACGGCGAACCCGGCTGCCGTCAGTTGTGTTGCCAGCGTTTCCCTGCTGCGGAATACGAAGGTCTCGTCCTCGACGAGGACCTCATCGGTGTCGACGAAACGATTCGAGAACCGGACGTGGATGCGACCTTCGCCGAGGTCGTCGACTTCGGCCCATTCCTCCAGCGGCCCGTGTCCGGTCATCCGCGTCGTCGCCTCGGGCTGCGACCACGTCTCCCACGCGCGAGCGCTCGGATTGCGGCTCTCGAAGGCCAGGACTCCATTTGTGCGCAGTGCAGCGCGGACGTCGAGGAGAGTGCCCTGCCAGTCGGGGTCGCTGATGTGCTGGGCGACGTTTCCCGACATGATGACGAGGTCGAAGCGCTCGGCCGGGACCGCAGTCGAATCGCCGTTGATCCATTCGACGCGCTGTCCTTCCTCTCGACTCGCCGCGAAGGCGATCATCGCGGCCGACGGATCGATTCCGACGACTCGGCGTCCGTCCACGGCGAGCGAGCGCGTGAGCAGTCCCGTCCCGCAGCCGAGGTCGAGGATCCGTCGGGCACCCATTCGGTGAGCGAGCGCACGGAAGTACTCATGGTCAACACCGCCGGGATTGTCGCTGTCATAGAGCTCGACGATCCACGGATGGTAGTCACCCACCGTTGCCCGCCCAAACAATCTCCGCTGTGCCGCCAACATCGGTGACTGTCGCCTGAACATAGCCGAGCAGCGGACGCAGCTCAATCCGAGCCATGGTCCCACTCCCTCCTCAGCAGCCCGTAGACCCAGGAATCGGAGACCACACCGGCCACGATGCAGTCCTCGCGCAGGGTCCCCTCCCGGCGAAAGCCGAGCTTCTCGAGCACGCGGGCCGAACCGATGTTGCGCGTGTCGGCTTCGGCCTGCACACGATTGAGGTCGAGGGCGTCGAACGCCCATGCCAGCAGAGCCCCGGCCGCCTCGGTCGCGTAACCGCGTCCCCAGACCTCCTCGGCGAAGCAAAATCCCAGGGATCCGCTCCGGAAATCGGGGTTCCAGCTGTTGAACGTGACCCAGCCGATGAACGCGGCGTCTGCGCTCCGTTCGACGGCCACCCGTGCGCCGGTCCCGTTCTCCGCCATGCTCCGGCAGCCGTCCATGAAGCGCGCGATCATCGTCCGGTCGGTCCACGGCGGTGAATCCCAGTACTCGAGCACCCGCGCATTCGACTGCAGCGCATAGAGCGCCTCGGCGTCGGCCTCCGCGAACGGCCGCAGGCGAAGACGGTCCGTGGTGAGCGTCGGGGTCGGGAGCATCGGTGTCGGCGGTGACATGGGCTCATCGTGTCACATCCGCTGGGCTCACAGCCGATTCTCGGCCCACCGGCGGCGTTGGTCTCTTGTGCGCACACGGACCATGAACTAGGTTGAAGCCGTACCGAGCAGCAAGATGCCTTGCACATCTGCTGCCAGCCGGGGACAACCTCGGCGACGCTCTGCGGAAGGAATCCCATGGCTGACTCAGCACAGGACCGCCAGCCCACCCCGGACCCGGCGGAGAACAACGCCTACTTCCCGTCGCCGTACTCGCTGTCGCAGTACACGGCGCCGACGACCGATTTCGACGGCCTCGGCACCGACGAGACGTACACGGGCGGCAAGTGGAAGGTGCTCGTCATCGCCACCGACGAGCGCTACATGCTCATGCAGAACGAGACGTTCTTCTCCACCGGCAACCACCCCGTCGAAACGCTCCTGCCGATGTACCACATCGCCCAGGCCGGCTACGCAATCGACATCGCGACCCTCGACGGGGAACCGGGCAAGTTCGAATGGTGGGCCTACCCGAAGGACGACGAAGCCGTCACCGCGGAGTGGGAGGCGACGAAGGAAGCGTTCAAGGCGCCGAAGAAGCTCACCGAGGTGCTCGAACAGGGTCTCGACGACTACGCGGCGATCTTCATTCCCGGCGGTCACGGTGCGATGAACGGCATTCCCTTCAGCGCTGTCCTCGGCGAGACCCTCGACTACTTCCTCGACAACGACCGTCTCATCATCACCCTCTGCCACGGCCCGGCCGCACTGCTGGCCTCCGGTGTCGGCCGCGATGAGAACCCGTTCGCCGGATACCGGATCGTCGCGTTCCCGGACACCCTCGATGAGGGCGCGAACATCGAGATCGGCTACCTGCCGGGCAAGATGCCGTGGGCGCTCGGGAAGGCGCTGACGAAGGCGGGCATCGAGATCGCCAACGAGGACATGACGGGAGCGACGACGCGCGACCGCAACCTCCTCACCGGCGACAGTCCGCTTGCGGCGAACCAGCTCGGGAAGGACTCCGCGAAGGCGCTGCTCGAACAGTTCGGGAACTGACACCGGTCTGGGTCTGCCATCAGGCCCCGGGCACTCAGCCCCGGGCCATTGTCATATGGAGCAGCGGATACGGCAGACCGGCGGCGTCGACGGGGCTGCGTCCGGTGACAGTGAACCCGCGGCGCAGGTAGAACCCGTACGCCTGCTCATTCTGCTCGTTGACGTCGACGGCCGTCACGTCCTCGGCGGCGATGAGATGGTCGAGAAGCTTCGTCCCGACTCCCTCGCCTCGGTGGTCGGCGTCGATGAAGAGCATCTCGAGGCTGCCATCGGCGGTGCCGGCGAAGCCGACGGCGACACCGCCGCATTCGGCGACGGTGAGACGGACATTCGGGAAATAGTCCGAGGCCAGCCGCTCCTCGATGGCGTCACGGTGGTCAGCGGCGAGGAAATCGTGCGTCGCGAGCACCGACGAACGCCAGATGCCGACGAGCCGCGGATAGTCGTCGGCGCCTCGTGCCGGGCGGATGTGCAGGGAGCGGGCCATGTCGACAAGCGTAGTCGACCGCTGGCCCTCACCCGCGCGCTGCCTCCGACCGGCCCACCCCGGGGACGGTGCTGAGACCGAGTCCGGCGAGCACGATGACGAGGATGATGCTCAACCCGATCATCGCCGTCGTCGACGGCAGGATCGTGACCGCCAGGCCCAGACCGACGACGGGGACGATGAGACCGAGGTAGGCGACGAGCAAGAGACCGGCCAGGGCCGCTCCGCGACGGTCCGCCGAGGTGGTCGCGAGGATCGTGCCGACCGCGCCCTTGAAGAGGAAGCCGGCCCCGGCACCGGCGACCGCTCCCCCGACGAGGAAGAGCACGAGGCTCGCCGAGACCGAGCCGGCGACGAGGAATCCGAACCCGATGATCTCGGCGAGCACGCCGACCCTCAATCGCACCAGCGGTGTCATCCGCTGGGTTGCGGTCTGGGCGAGCGCGGCGGCGGCGAAGACGACGAACGTCACCGCACCGGCGATGAGTCTGCTGGGTTCGTGGAGCGCCTCGGCGAGGAATTCCGGAGTCACCGAGGTGAAGACACCGAAGACGGAGAACGCGGCGAGCGCCGCGACTCCCGCCTGCCAGAATCCTGACCCCGATCCAGCGCCGCCAGGAAGCTGGGGGCGGTAGCTCGGCCGCGACGGCAGCACGTCGACGGTCTCGGGGGCGAGGCAGACCGCGGCGATCGACGCGAGGAGAAGGACGAGGAAGACGAGGTAGGGCACGACGAGGGGACCCGTGACGTACTGGGCGAGGAAGCCGGCGACGAGCGGGCCGAGACCGAGACCGCCGATGTTCGCAGCGATCGAGACGACCTCAGAGCGGGCCGAGGTGGCTGCGCGCGGACGGTGACGGCTGTGGAGTTCGTGCAGGTGCGCCGTCGCCGTGGCGGTGAGCATGCCGACGCCGAGTCCCGAGATCAACCGGGCGGCGATGAGTCCGGGGAGGTCGGGCCAGAGCAGGAAGATGATCGCCGAGGCGGCCTCGAGGGCGAGCGCGGGGATGATGATGCGCTTGCGTCCCACCCAGTCGGAGATGTGGCCGACGAGGATGAGGCTGATGACGACGCCGACGGCGTAGACCGAGAAGACGATCGTGACGACGAACGTCGAGAAGCCGTCGCGTTCGGCGTAGAGCGGGTAGAGCGGGGTCGGCAGCGTCGAGTAGGCCATGCCGATGAGGAAGGCGGCGGCGACGAGCCAGAACCCGACGCCGTGTCGGGTGCTCACTGCTCTGCGGTCGCGGTTGAGTGTCGTCGTCATTCGGGTTCCTGCCTCTCGGTGCTCGGAGCGTCCTGTCCACCGGACGCCGTTTCCACTGTGCTCCCACCCAGCCATCGTGTCCAACGAATAATTCGGATTGGAGAAATCGCCTTATGCGATAATTGGTGGATGGACCTTCGTCAGCTCGAGTACTTCGTCGCCGTTGCGAACGCCCAGAGCTTCACCCGTGCCGCCGAGTCCCTCCACGTCTCGCAGTCAACGGTGTCGGCCGGAGTCAAGGCCCTCGAGCGCGAAGTGGGCGTGTCGCTCATCATCAGGACGACGCGGCAGTTCCACCTCTCCCCTGCCGGGACGGAGATGCTCATGCGGGGACAGAGCCTGCTCGCCGATGAGCAGGCGGCCCTGGCAGCGGTGCGGCGCGCGGACGGGGTGGTCAGCGGTCGGCTTCGCCTCGGTGCGCCGACCTTCGAACCGCCGTTCGACCTGCCGGACCTGCTTGCCCGCTTCCGGCAGCGCTACCCCGCCGTCGAACTGCAGCTCATCTCCTCACCGACCGGATCGGTGGGCATGCGCCAGGATGTCATCGACAACCAGCTCGACGCGGCGTTCTCCTCGGATCCCACGCCGCATCCGGCGCTGTCGGTGCGCGAGATCGCGCGCACACCGGTCGTCCTCGTCGTCGCAGATGACCATGAGCTCGCCACGCAGTCGACCGTGACCTTGGCCGACATCGCTGAGGATCCGTTCATCGATTTCCCTGCCGGCTTCGGACTCCGCGCGATCGCCGACGATGCCTTCCGCGCGGTGGGCCTGCGCAGATCGGTCATGGTCGAATCCTCGACAGCGGCGATGATCCTCGCGTTCGTCCGCAACGGGCTCGGCATCGCCCTGCTTCCCGAATCGGCTGTCAGACAGGCCCCGGGCGTCGTCACCCTGGGGTTGCGCGACGCAGCACTCCACTGGAGCATCTCACTCATCTGTCACCAGCGCCGCTGGCAGCCGCCCGCGCTCACCGCCCTCGTCGAGCTTCTCGACGACGCCGAGGCAGAGGACGCCGGCGACGGCGACAGCGGCAAAGCCGCTGGCCACGGGGATCCGAGCAGAGCCGGACGCCGCTGACGTGATCGAACAGTCACCTTGTCAGGTGGAGACGCCTCGGCGACGGGCATAGACTGGCCGCGCGCTCCGGCACAGGAGCGATCCCCATCGGCTGACCGACGGGTCTCATCCACGGCTCGCCACGTCGGCTCGGGAAGCCGCACGCAGGAAGGACAGACCCCATGACGACCCAGTACGCATTCTCCAGCCCCTCGCACTACGTCCAGGGGAAGAACGTCATCGCCGACCTCGCCGAGCATCTCGCACCCCTCGGCTCCACTCCGCTGCTCATCGCCGACGACACCGTGTGGGGTCTTGTCGAAGCACCGATCGAGAAGAGCTTCAAGGACGCGGGCATCGACGTCGTCCGCGAGTCGTTCAGCGGCTTCGCCACACCCGAGACGATCGACGGCCTGGTCGACCGCATCCGGTCGGGCGGTCACGATGTCGTCGTCGGCCTCGGCGGAGGTTCGGCGATCGATTCGGCCAAGGCCGCCGGGCACAAGGCCGGTATCAAGTGGGCGTCGATTCCCACCGCAGCGTCCTCGGACGCCCCGACCTCGGGCCTGTCGGTCGTCTACACCGCTGACGGCGAATTCCTCGAGTACCGCTTCTTCCACAAGAACCCCGATCTCGTCCTCATCGACACCCAGCTCGTGGCGAACGCACCGGTGAACTTCCTCATCGCCGGCATCGGCGATGCGCTCGCGACCTGGATCGAAGCGCGGGCCACGGCACGCGGCACCGGCGAGACGATGTCCGGCGGCCGCCCGACCCAGGCCGGCACCGCGCTGGCGCATCTGAGCTGGGAAATCCTCCACGACAACGCAATGGCGGCGATCGACGCGGTCAACGCGAAGACCGTCACCCCGGCCCTCGAGGCCGTCGTCGAGGCGAACACCCTGCTGTCCGGTCTCGGCTTCGAGGCCGGTGGGCTGGCCGCTGCCCATGCGATCCACGACGGGCTGACCGCGGCTCCGCAGACGCATGGTCTCGCCCACGGGCAGAAGGTCAACGTCGGTACTCTCGCCCAGCTGATCATGGAAGGCGCCGATGCCGAGGAGATCGAGGACTTCATCGAGTTCACGACCCTCGTCGGTCTGCCCAACACCCTCACCGAGGTGGGGCTGAGTCCCGATGACACGAAGGAGCTTGAAGCGGTGGCGAAGGCAGCGACCGTGCCCGAGGAGACGATCCACAACATGCCGTTCCCGGTGACCCCGGAGATGGTCGTCGACGCCCTCCGCGCGGTCGAATCCGTCTCGCGCCGAGTGCGGGCTGAGCGCGGCCTGCCCGAGCCGAAGAAGTACGAGGCGAAGGGGCACTGAGGTATCGCCTCCCGCCTGCACTGATCGGACTCCTCGCCTGATCGACGTGATGCGAACCTCGGCGCTGTGACCTCGGGGTTCGTATACGTCGATGGGTTCGTGTGAGACTGAGCGTCGTGGTTCCAGGCACCGTCAACGAGCTCTCCGCGCATGATCGGATGATCCTCGACTTCGAGCGGTCACCGTCATCGGCGGATACCCGCGTGATCCTGTGCCGTCGCATCGAACTGGCCGTCGAGAGATACCCTGCGGTGCTCGACGGACTCGCTGACACCGACGCGGCGTTCAGCTACGCCCCGGATGTCGTCACGCGCATCCGCCGACTGCGCTCAGAGCGCTTCGCCTTCGAGCGGCGAAAGGGCCGCTGGCGTTCGTTCATGCCGTAGGGCGATCGTGGATGGCGCTGGGCGATCAGCCGAAGGTCTTGCGAAGTGTGGCCACCGAGATGTGCGGCCAACCGACGATGCCCTGGTCCGGCATGAGCAGGATGCGGAAGTTGAGGACGCACATCTGTGCGTATTGGATCTGCATGATCGTCGGCTGGTCCGGATGGGTGAGCCTCTCAACCCACATGGTCGCGTAGACGAGGGTGGTCTGCGCGTTCGGCCCTTTGTCTCCCGTCGGCACGCCCCCGAGCAGAAAGGGCGAGTTCGTCAGACCGCCCTCGGCGAGCTGCGGTTCGACGGTGACGTGCGGGCCATACGGGTCGTTCCGGTGTTTGCGGAAGCCGACCTTGGCCTGCGTCATCACGTTGATCGCGACTCCGTCGATCGAGTAACCGGCCTCGACTTTGTCATGAATATCGGCTTGGAGAAGGCGAATGGGATCGTTGACGACGTCCTGCATCGGCACGCCGAGGATGTGGTCGGGCAGCGGTGGCTCCGCAGGGTGCGTGTCATAGGGAGTGCGGGGGTTCTCCGGGCCTTCGGGGACGCTGAGGTCGAACTGCTGGAACGGTTTGAGGTGGTCGGTGCGTGAAGTTCCGGCCTCCGAACTGCCTGCCGCGTTCATGATCGCTTCCTCAGGCGGTGTCACGCCGGTGATCGGGGTGCTGTTGAACGAGAGGAAGTCCGAGTAGCCGTACGGCTGGTCGCCGATCGGAAGCACCGGTGGCACACCGGAGAACGGCACGACCGTTCCTTGGGCGATGAGGGTGTTGCCGTGCGGGATCGACGACATGCGGTAGACGATCTGCCCGTTCGAGGGGTTGCGCAGGGGCGGATATTCGGCCGGTGGTTGGATCATCCACATGCCGGGTTCGATGTGCAGCGCGCTGTGGGTGTCCTTGTCGCTGACCTTGTGCAGGTAGGTGAGGCCGTGGAGATCGACGCCGTCTCCGCCGCAGGCACGGTTGGGCACCGGTGAGCCGATCGGTGTGACGTCGTAGGTTTCCTCGGTCTGGTTGAGCTGGAGATAGAGATTCGCGTGCCCGGAGTAGTCGGGTCGGGAGATCAGGTTGAATCCGTGTCCGCGCCAAGAGCCCGCGAGTTCCTGCAGACCGCCCAGACACGAGAGCACATTGCTGTTGTCCGGGCTGAAGCGAACCGTTGACTCTGACATCGCGCACTCTCCTTCGAGGAATCCGGAAAACTCAGATCGAGCGGGCACGGCGTTCAGCCGCCGTCCGGGTCACCGCACTCTTCGACCCCGTTGCCTCATCTGAGGAAAGCCATCTTGCCACATCCGTGCATGGCCTGAACAGGTCTGCTCAGGAGCACTCGGGCACCGACCCGTGCTCTTCCCGGCGAGAGCCCATCGCCGGGAAGAGCACTGTGCAATGCTGTCAGCCAACCACCGAGCGAACGATCTCCGCGATTCGCTTCTCCGCGTCGGCATCCACGGTCTCGAAGTACCAGGCCGCAGGCATGAGCGAGCCGTCCTCACCACCTGCAGCTCGGAAGGGAGCCTTCTCGGTGAGCGCGAGGTTCAGCCGTTCGTCGTTGCGCAGGGTGATCAGTGCCGGAGTGCTCGCGGAGGCGGCGTAGGCGGGCATCCCGTACCAGATCCTGGGTTTGAGCTCCGGTGCGGTCGCCACGATGAGGTCGTGCACCTGCTGCATAGTCGAGCGTCTCGGCTCATCCATGGCTGCGATCTTGTCGATGACCTGCGTGAGGTTCTTCTCATCTTTCGATGACATGTCATGTCCTTTCATCGGCCGATGTCGAACATCGGCGGGCAGAAGTCGGCGCGTTGGAGCGCCGCACCCCATCCGGACTTGTCCTGAGGAACTCAAGTCTCTCCGCGATGATTCACGTGATCCTCACGTGGAAGTGCAGGAGGTGACGCTGAGCGCCACCGAGTTCAGTCTAAACGACACTCATCATCTGGTGCCCATTGGTCGCAGGACAGTCAGCGTCTGTCCGGGCAGGTCTCGCCGGCCTCGGCTCAGCAGACCCGGGCGCTTCCGGTCGGGCATCGCTCCGGTCAACGATGACCGTCATGTGCTTCGGGCGACCGATTCACGTCTCGGTTCACTCGGGGCGAAGTCGGGCTCGATGCCACAGCAGTCCTCCGGTGACGGTTGCCACGACAGCGAGAAGCACAGCCGTGATGGCAAGAACGATGTAGTACGTCTCAACCCAGGGTGCATACGGCTGCGAATCTGACCAGTCCAACCCCACGCGGACGACGAGGAGTGCGATCGCCCACCCCGAAATGGCGATGCCGACGGCGACGAGTCGGCGCACAAACCTCCCACGGTCGGATGTCATCGTCATTCGATCCCTTCGCAGTGATGGTTGGGCGGGCCGAACATCGGCTCCTCATCATCGCATTCATAGGCGTGCTTGAGGGATGTGCTGGTGCCGACGAATCCGCGCTCGTCCGCATGCGAACATGTTGCCCGATTACCACTGCAAAAGCCGGCAAAGTGTGAGTGTCAGAGCCTGCGTAGGACCACTCCGTCATACACGTTGGTTCGGGGCATCGTCGATTCTCTTCGGCATTGGGCAGTCTCGCCGTGCCATCGGCATGGCCCTCAGACTTGATGGTCTTCGAACTGAGATTCGTCGGATACCGAGGTACCCGAGTACGTCCGTTGCTGTTCTGTCGGCACAAGGTCCTCGTAGTAACCGAGCTGATTGCCCCACGGATCGGCGAAGTTGAGAAAGGCGACCACATCCGGCAACCGAGCGGGAACTGAATGCGCAATGCCGCACTCGTCCAAGAACGCCACAGCTGCCGCAAGATCGCGCACACGGAACCGCACTCGGCTTCCCAGAGCGAGTGCGGGCGACCGGCCAGCCACCTGGAAAAAGCATTCCTGCCCGGCGATCGGTGCCCACTCAAGGAAGTCATCGTGAGGTTCGAAGTCGGGTTCTCGCCCGAAGAGACGGGCATAGAACTGCCGCGCCGAAGCGACTTGATCAGTAGGCACGTAGACCTGCAGGGTAAAGCCAGACGTGTCGGGTGCCGCGCTCTGGATAGCTTCGCCCATTACGCGATACGCGACGCTCAGCGGGGTGATCGACGCGATCTGCTCCCCCGCGTGTTCTTCCGCACGGTCGAGCTCGTAGTGACTCTGCAGATTGATCCAGAACTCCGCAGACGTACCGAAGTACCTCGCGAGGCGCAGTGCCGTGTCTGCGCTGATCCCGCGCTTGCCGTGCACGATCTCATTGATCCGCCGCGGGGGCACACCGATCGACACGGCGAGTTTGTTCTGGGTCACACCGAATCCCTCGATGAAGTCCTCAATGAGGACCTCCCCTGGGTGGATCGGCTCGATCTTGCCAACGCGAGTCAACGACCCCAGCCCTTACGTGCGACGTCCGTCAGTGTGAAACAGATCCGTTTTTGGTCATTAGAACAAATATTGCGCTGTCACGCTAGAACTCCGTTGACACCTTCGAGCTAATCGGTATGGCGAACATTAGTCACAGATCATCCTTCACGGACAGGCTCTCGGTCGACACCCAGTCGCTGGGTGCCTCTCCCAGATGCTGGGGACCATACTTTGATGGCGCGCCAGAGTGTCGTTTCGCACCGGAATTCGGGGACATTGCTGCACGGACGATCCTCACTGCAACCGAAGCAGTCCCGCCTGCGTCGGATAGAACCTGTTCGCTTTCAGATAGAAGTCTGCGAGGCGAGGCTCGAAATCGACGTGCATCCACTCACATCCTCGGTCGCGGGCTTCGGCAACTGCCATGTCGATGAGCTTGGAGCCAAGACCCTGACCTTGGTATGCCGGCAGTACAGCGGTATCGAGGATGAAGGCGTGGGCACCGCCGTCCCCAACGACATTGACGAATCCGACAAGATGCTGTTCGACCTCTGCCGTCACCCAGAAGATGCTGTGCCGTTCGAGACGAGCTGACCACGGGAAAACTGCCGTCGACTCTGTTCCGAATGCCTGATGGTGCAGGTCCGACAGCTTCCGGTCATCGAGGTCGGGCGAAATCTGAAACTCAACAGTCATCGGAACTCAGCCTGACATGGGACGCGGCAGAAGACGTCAGCAATGGCGTGCGAATCATAGACCGTCGTTAGAGTACGCGCCAAAAGACGATCAGCGAAGCCCCCCGATCCGACGCCAGACGCAGAGGTGAACGTTTCCATCGTGATCCTCCTTAAACAAGCTCAATTGCCCTCGCGATAAGTTGCGGAAGATTCCTGGGAAAGTACGTTACGGTCGTGCTTTTCAGCTCAGCCTGCGACCACCATCGCCACCGTGTCATCGCTACACGTTCCAGCTCCGTCCATCCCTCGCACTTGAGTGCTGAGGCAGCGGTGACTCGCGCGGCGAAGAAATGTTCGGTCTGAAGGACGCGTTCGCCGTGGTTGAGGAAGTTCGCAACTCGGCGATGGAACGGGCCCACTATCGACAATCCAGTCAGTCCGGTTTCTTCACGCAGCTCACGCGCGGCAGCGTCGGTGAGAGACTCATCATGTTCTACGCCGCCGCCCACCGTGAACCAGAATCGCACGATATCGTCACCATCTGAAAGATCGCGTCCCTCGAAAAGCAACACGCGTGACGAGGGATCGAGCAAAATTACCCGCGCTGCGGTACGAGTTGAAAGGGCCATCGGACAACAGCCTATTGTGTTCGCGCATCGACTGAACAGAACCGATCAAATTAGACACCAGACAGTCGCCGGCTCGAGTGAGTACAAGCACGACGAGATCTCAGTCGCCCTGCCCGCGGGGTGCGCCACTGACGATTTACATTGAATTGGTACTTCACAACAATCCCAAACGTCGAGCACGCTGGTCAACGACAATGTTCATCGTTATTTCGGACACGCGTCACGCAACCTGCAGCGGCGTGATCGCGGCGACCTTGTCCCGCAGTGTCCGACGTTCGATCCGCAGCTCGTAGTTTGACTGCAGGTTCATCCAGAATTCCTCCGAGGTCCCGAAGTACCGTGCCAGCCGAATCGCCGTATCTGCGGTGATCCCCCTCTTGCCGTGCACGATCTCGTTGATTCGGCGCGGCGGCACTCCGATGGACACTGCAAGCTTGTTCTGGGTGATCCCGAAACCCTCGATAAAATCCTCCATCAGGATTTCTCCCGGATGGACAGGCTCGATCAGGTCACTCTCAGTGGTAGTCGACGAGTTCGACATCGTCCGCTCCTCCCTCTCTCCAGACAAAGCAGATGCGCCATTGCGCGTTGACCCGGATGCTGTGCTGACCCGCACGATCTCCGACGAGTCGCTCCAGACGATTCCCTGGCGGAATCCTCAGATCCTCGACATCGTTCGCCGCGTGGATCAATTCGAGCTTTCGCAGAGCCGCTCGTTGGACCATCCGGTCTACGTGTTTGACGTATTGCTCATGCCAGATGCGCTCGGTTTCCTTACTGCCGAACGATCTGATCATGGAACAACTATATAACGGAATTCGTCAATACCGCTAAGCGTTAAACCAAAACTCCACCGGGTTCCGGCACGACCAGCCATCAGATTGTCACCCGGCAACACCATCCCCTTTCGGTCGCCGCCACAGGGCCAGCTCGCCCACGACGACCTGCGCTGCAGGGCGACGTACTTCTGATCGACCGACTGTACGCATCGTCACGACTTCGCTCGGCAACGACGAGATCGATGCGTACAATGGTTGACCGAGGTGATCTCCGTCAGGAGGACGCGCGATGACAGGACCCGACACACTGTTCCCGGGCTCTCTTCGAGCTCACTATGAAGCCTTCGCCTCATCGATCGCAGCGGCCGGAGGGGCAGAGGAGCAATTCGCCCGCACCCAGGTGGCATACCGCGTGAAGCGCCAGTTCGCCTGGCTCACACCCGTCACTCGGACGCGGTCGCTTCTGACGCTCGACATGTACGAACCACACGAGGATCCGGTCGTAGACGAGATCATCCCGTTCCGCGCGGACAAGTTCACTCACCAGATCACCGTCGACTCCGCCGAGACGATCACCTTGGTCGCGAACCGGAACTGGTTCGAACTGGCCAGGGCGTGGGGCGGCAAAGAAGGCCCCACAGCTGCACAGTGAACCGGAACTCCACCAGGCTCCGGCACGACCAACCTCCAGCAGCGGCATCGGAGGTGAGCGCGAGACCGCTCCCGCTGATCCACTAAGATGATGACGATGATGACCAGCCAGGCCGCTGTCGGCCGCTCCCGGAACGGCAATCTGGTCGTTCCCTGATCCGCGCACCTCCTTGCGTGAGTGAAGCCACTTTCACCCACGAGACAACAAGGAGAACCATGACAGCACACTTCAACCACACGATCATCGCGTCCACGGACCCGACCGAAATGGCCCGGTTCTATCGCGATCTTCTCGAGGCCGACGACGCCCCCGCATGGGGCCCGTTCCTCAACCTCCAGATCGGCGACGGCGTACTGCTTCAGTTCGCGACCCCGCCGATCGATTTCCCACCACAGCACTACGCCTACCGACTCGATGATGCACATTTCGATCGCGCCTACACGCAGATCACGGCGAGCGGACGCGACCACTGGGCAGATCCTCAGCGCACCCGTGCAGGCGAGATCAACCACGAGCACGGTGGACGAGGCGTCTACCTGCTCGACCCCTCAGGGCATTACCTCGAATTGATCACGCAGCCCTACCTGTGATTCCCGACAACAGGGCCCCGGTTCCATCACGGAACCGGGGCCCTGGATCATCGAACTCACCCTCACAGATCAGCAGCAAGACTGAGGGTGAACCGGAACGCGACTACACGTTGAACCGGAACTCCACCACATTCCAGCCTCTACAGCTTGGCTGACGCGCGTCAGCCGTCAGCGCGTCGTCGGGTGCGCTCCCTCGCTTGGAGCCGCCAAGGTCGACAGCAGCTTCAAGCTTTCCTCGTGCGGCGAGCCGGGTTCAGCCGTGTAGATCGACAGGTCATGCCGGGTGCGCTTGCCCGTGGGGAGACCGACTGACTGGTATGTCAATTCGATCTCGCCAACCTCGGGGTGCTGCAGGAGCTTAGTGCCTTCGTGGCGGATGCGGATGTCATGGGAGGCCCAGTATGCGGAGAACGCCTCACTTGCCGTGGACAGCTCGCCGATGAGCTCTCGCAGGATCTTATCGTAAGGATCGCGTCCGGCCTCGGCCCGTAGGAGCGCCACGGTCGCGGCGGCTCCTGACTCCCAGTCGATGAAGAAGTCCTTGGATCCTTCGTCGAGGAAGTGGTAGCGGGCGAAGTTCGCTGTCCCATCCACAGAGGTAGGGCTGGCGAACATCGGTGAGTGCAGAGCGCGACCGAGGGCATTGGAGCCGATGACGTCGAGGCGTCCATTGCGCACGAAAGCGGCGGAGCCGGTGATCGAGTCGAGCATCCACTGTACCTGTGGCGCGATCGGGACGTCGCGGCGACGGACAGACCTCCGGTGGGTGGGCTTGGCGGCGCGAGCGAGGTCGTTCAGGTAAGTGCGTTCGTCGTCATCGAGTCGCAGCGCTGCGGCGACCGCGTCGAGGACCTCGGCAGACACTTCGCCGATGTGGCCCTTCTCCAGGCGGGTGTACCACTCGGTGCTCACCCCGGCGAGAACAGCGACCTCTTCGCGGCGCAGTCCCGGCACACGCCGGCGAGTGCCGGTAGGAAGCCCGACCATATCGGGCGTCAGCTTCGCGCGGCGGCTGGCGAGGAAGCCTTTGATGTCGTCGCGATTGTCCATGGTTCAAGAGTAGAAGGGTTCCCATGCGCGAAGGGGGTCGATCTTCTACCCCCTATGAACTCGACCTTCCCCGCCTGCGCGAACGGATGCCAAATGGATATCGAGCAAACATAGTCCAACCGTCAACGAGGTATCCATGCACAACGAAGCCGCCACGGCTTTCATCCCGACGCAAACCGCACCCAGTGACGACACGCCAAAACTCCGCCTTCCGCTCGTCGTCTACGTCCTGGCGCTGGGCACGTTCCTGATGCTCACGACCGAGTTCGTGATCGCGGGCATCCTGCCCGAGATCGCCGGCGACCTGGACATCTCGCTCGGCCAAGCCGGGTCATTGATCACAGTGTTCGCAACCGGCATGGTCATCGGCGCACCGCTGCTGACTATGGTGACATTGCGGCTGTCGAAGAAGCTCACGCTCCTCATCGCACTGATCGTGTTCGTCGCCGGGCATCTGGTCGTCGCGCTCGCCGAGGACCTCACAGTCCTCACCGGCGCGCGCTTCGTCACCGCACTCGCCACCGGCGCCTTCTGGGCCGTCTCCGCAGTCGTGGCCTCGAACGTCGTCGGCTCGTCGTTGAAGTCCTCCGCGGTGGGAGTGGTCGCCGCCGGAGGTTCGCTGGCCACAGTGCTTGGAGTTCCGATCGGAGCGTACCTCGCCCAACATGTGGGCTGGCGGGGCACCTTCTGGGCGCTCGGGATCGCCGCGGCGGTCGCCGTGGTATTCGTCGCCCGACTGGTCCCGGCGGACGAGGCACAGCCCGAGGAGTCTTCCATGCTGTCCGGGCTCGCGGATCTGCGAACACCGCGCCTCTGGCTCGTGTTGGCCGCCTGCCTGACCACCACGGGCGGCGTGCTCGCCGCGTACTCGTTCATCGCACCGATTCTCACCATCCAGGCCGGAGTTTCTGCTGGTCTCGTGCCGCTGGTGCTGGCAGGTTTCGGCATCTGCTCCTTCCTCGGCACCCTGCTCGGCGGACTACTGGGCGACAAGCATGCCCACGCCGTGACGATCGCGGCCCCCGCGCTGACGACGCTCGTGCTGCTGGCGATGGCCCTGCTGCCTGGGTCGACCTGGACCACCGTCGTGCTCGTCGTGCTGCTGGGGGCATTCGGACTCAGCGCCAACAGTGTGCTCATCCACCTCGCCGTCGGCTACGCCGGCCGCGCGGCCACTCTCGGCTCAGGACTCGCTGTCGCAGCATTCAACGCCGGTACCGCCATCGGCACCACCATCGCCGGAGCCACCCTGACCACTTCGCTGGGCCTGTCCGGTCCCCCGGTCGTGGGCACGGTGATCGTCGCGCTGTCCCTGATTCCGGCATTCGTCCTCGCGGTCATGACACGCAGAAGCATCGCCGAGCCAACCCGGTCCGTCTGACCACTCAACATCACCCCACGAAGGAGAACACACCATGCGCGCAACGCTCATGTACAAAGCAGGCGACGTCCGGATCGAGGATGTCCCCGACTCGATCATCAAGCATCCGACAGACGCTCTGGTGCGTGTCACCGCGTCCTGCATCTGCGGCTCAGACCTGCACCCCTACCACCAGATGACCCATGAGAACGGCCCTGCCCGCATGGGCCACGAGCTCATCGGCGTAATCGAAGATCTCGGCAGCGAGGTCACCACTCTGAAGAAGGGCGATCTGGTCGTCTCCCCGTTCGCTATCTCGGACAACGTGTGCGAGTTCTGCCGTGAGAGTCTCCAGACCTCCTGCATCCACCACGAGGCGACTTTCCTCGACGGCATCGCCGACGAGGGCGGCCAGGCCGAAGCCATCCGCATTCCGCTCGCGGACGGCACCCTGGTGAAGTTGCCCGTCGCCGAAGACTCAGCGCTCGTCCCCTCGCTGCTGACCCTGGCCGACGTGCTCGGCACCGGTCACCACGCCGCGAAGATGGCCGGAGTCACGCCCGGTCAGCGCGTGACGGTGATCGGCGACGGCGCGGTCGGCCTCATGGCAGTCCTGTCCGCCAAGCGACTCGGCGCAGAACAGATCATCCTGATGGGTCGTCACACTGGCCGCACCAGCCTCGGACGCGAGTTCGGGGCCACCGACATCGTCGCCGAGCGCGGCGAGGAGGGCATCGCGAAGGTCCGAGACCTCACCGCCGGCCACGGCGCCCACGCCGTGCTCGAGGCCGTCGGCCATTTGCCGGCTTACGAGCAGGCGCTCGGCGTCGTCCGCCCAGGCGATGTGATCAGCCGAGTCGGTGTCCCGCAGTACGAAGACGCCCCGATCGGATTCGGCAGCCTGTTCCGGCACAACATCCGCCTCGCCGGCGGACCCGCTCCGGTCCGCGCTTACATCGAGGAACTCATGCCTGACATCCTCGACGGCACCATCAACCCCGGCAAGGTCTTCGATGTCGATACGGATCTCGACGGCGTCCCGGGCGGATACCGAGACATGGACGAGCGACGGAGTCTGAAGGTCCTTATCCGTCCGTAACCCTGTGAGCGGCGGCGGAGTTGCACTGCCCGCCGTTGCGACGACAAACGGCCTCGCCATCCGCGCACTCGTCCGCTGCGAGGACCGGGAGTTCCTGTCCTCCCGCGTCGCGCTGTTCGCTGCCGACGCCACCGACCCGGCTTTCATCGAAGCGGCGGCCCCGGGCATCGACCGTGTCGTGCTCGCCCACGCCGCTCACAGCTCCCCGCGAGGAGTTGGAGAAAGTCGACTTCGGCGAGGTGATGACGGTGCTCGAGGTGATCAAGGGCCATGACATCGCGATCGTGCTGTTGACACACTTCGAGTCACCGCGCCGACGCAGCTCCACAACCAGGAACTGGGCATCCTCGAACTCAGGCGCCGCAGCGAACAGTTCGTCCGTCGGAATCAGAAGAAGCGAACTAGACGTTGAACCGGAACTCCACGACGTCCCCGTCGACCATGACGTAGTCCTTGCCTTCCATCCGCACCTTGCCGGCGGACTTGGCGGCCGCCATCGAGCCGGTGGCGTCGAGATCGTCGAAGGAGACGACCTCAGCCTTGATGAAGCCCTTCTGGAAGTCAGTGTGGATGACTCCGGCCGCCTCGGGGGCCGTCGCCCCCTTCGGGATCGTCCACGCGCGCGATTCCTTCGGCCCCGCGGTCAGATAGGTCTGGAGACCGAGCGTGTCGAACCCGACGCGAGCGAGCTGATCGAGTCCGCTCTCCTCCTGACCCGTCGACTCGAGCATCTCCCGCGCCTCGTCCTCGTCGAGCTCAGCGAGCTCGGACTCGAACTTCGCATCGAGGAAGATCGCCTCGACCGGGGCCACCAGCGCCCGCATCTCGTCCTTCTTCGCCTCATCGCCGAGCACCTCGTCGTCGACATTGAAGACGTAGAGGAACGGCTTCGTCGTCATCAGCTGCAGCTCCCGCAGCGGCGAGACGTCGAACTTGTCCGTATGCATCGCCTGGTAGAGCGTCCGCCCGCTCTCGAGGATCTCCGTGGCCGCATCCATCGCCGTGAGCAACTCGGCCGGCGCCCGCTTGCCCTTGACGTCCTTCTCGATCCGCGGGCGCGCCTTCTCCAGGGTCTGGAGATCGGCGAGGATGAGCTCGGTGTTGATCGTGTCGATGTCATCGGCCGGACTGATCTTGCCGTCGACGTGGACGACATCGTCATCGACGAAACCGCGGATGACCTGGCAGATCGCGTCGGCTTCGCGGATGTTCGCGAGGAACTGATTGCCCAGCCCCTCACCCTCGGAGGCACCGCGCACGATTCCGGCGATGTCGACGAAGTCGACGGTCGCGTTGAGGATCCGCTCCGACCCGAAGATCTCGGCCAGGCGCGTCAGCCGCGCATCCGGCAGGGGCACAACGCCCACATTCGGCTCGATCGTCGCAAACGGATAGTTCGCCGCGAGAACCTGGTTCTTGGTCAGTGCATTAAACATGGTCGACTTGCCGACATTGGGCAGTCCCACGATTCCGATTGTCAGTGCCACGGTAGTCAAGTCTATCCCGGCGCCGAGGCGGTCCCGAATCCTCGTGTCCGTGCCGTCTGTCACCCTGAAGTCATGAATGCATTTCCCGCCGCCGGCGTCATCGTCGCCTTCTTCCTGGCGATCGTCCTCAGCGCTGCCCTCGGGTTCCTCCTCGGTCGCGCCCTCACCCGCTCCCGCTACGTCGAACGCCTGACCCGCGCGGAGACGACCTCCCAGCTCCTCTCCACCCGGACCGAGGACCTCGAAGCCGACGCCCAGATGGCCAGCGAGATCACCGCGGCCATCGGGCCCCTCGCCGCCAGTGTCCGACAGCTGCATGAGAGCGTCCGCACTCAGGACAGGGCTCAGGTCGAGCAGATCACCCGGCTCAACGCCCAGATCTCGCACCTGAGCCAGCAGAATCTGCGGCTGCAGGAATCGACCGGGTCACTCGCGAATGCCCTGAACTCCACAACTCAGCGCGGCGATTGGGGCGAGGTGCAGCTGCGGCGCATCGTCGAATACGCGGGGCTCCTCCCCCACGTCGACTTCGATGCGCAGGTCAGCGTCGAACGCGATGGACAGCGCCACCGTCCCGACATGATCGTGCACCTGCCCGGCGGAGGCACCATCGTCATCGATGCGAAGACCCCGCTGTCGGCGCGGATCGGCGAGGGAGAGGAGGCCGACGGCAGCCATGCTCGCGCGCTCCTGCGCCATGTCGATGCGCTCGCGTCGAAGGAGTACTGGAAGGCGTTCGAGACCGCACCGGATTTCGTCGTGTGCTTCGTTCCCACCGACGGCCTGCTCTCCGCCGCGGCCGCGACCTATCCGAAGATGATCGATCATGCCCTGGGCAAGAACGTCGTCCTCACCTCTCCTGCCACGCTCCTCGTCCTGCTCAAGACCATCGCGCTCAATTGGCGTCAGGCGGAGATGAGCACGTCGGCGGCTGAGGTCCTGCGTCTCGGCACGGAACTCTACGAACGCGTCGGCACGCTCGTCTCGCATGTGTCGAAGATGGGGTCGAGCCTCGACCGCTCCGTGGAGGACTACAACCGGTTCGTCTCCTCGTTCGAGTCGCGCTTCCTCGTCACGGCGCGCAAGTTCCCGTCGACGGGCATCGTCAGCGAGGAACTCGACGCGGTCGCCGAACTCGACTCCCGAACGCGGGGGGTCAGTGCTGCGGAGCTCTCACGCCCGAGCTTCGGCGCAGACGATCCGACACTGCTGAGGAGGCGACATACCGGCACCGACTGAGACGAGCACACAGATGCGCGATTCGTCCGATCAGCGCGTCCGGTGAGGGGTCGAACGGCTCACGCGTCCGGTGAAGGGTCGAACAGTTCAGATGATGTCGTGCTGACGGTCAGCGCCGTCGCGCTTGTTCGACGTCTTCTTGCCTGCCGCCTTGAGGTCCTTGCGCAGTTCCCGCGGCAGCGAGAACATGAGATCCTCTTCGGCGGTGACGACTTCCTCGACCGAGGAGAAGCCGTAGTCGGCGAGGAGTCCGAGCAGCTCCTGCACGAGGCCGTCGGGGACACTCGCCCCCGAGGTGACGCCGACGGTCGCGACGTCGTGGAACCAGGTCTCGTCGACTTCACGGGCGAAGTCGATGCGGTGGGCCGCCTTCGCACCGTGCTCAAGGGCGACCTCGACGAGGCGCACCGAGTTCGATGAGTTCGCCGACCCGACGACGAGCACGAGATCGGCCTGCGGGGCGATCTTCTTCACCGCAACCTGACGGTTCTGGGTGGCGTAGCAGATGTCATCGCTCGGCGGATCCTGCAGTTGCGGGAAGCGCTGACGGAGGATGTCGACGGTCGCCATGGTCTCATCGACGCTCAGCGTCGTCTGCGAGATCCACACGAGGTTCTCGGTGTCCTCGACCTCGACGGTCTTCGCTTCCTCCGGGTTCTGGATGAGCGTGATGTGATCCGGAGCCTCGCCCATCGTGCCTTCGACCTCTTCGTGACCGGCATGGCCGACGAGGAGGATGCGGTAGCCGTCGCGGGCGAACCGGACAGCCTCCCGGTGGACCTTCGTCACCAGCGGGCACGTCGCGTCGATCGTCGCGAGATCGCGGGCGGCCGCCTCGGCGTGAACGGCCGGGGAGACACCGTGAGCGGAGAACACGACCCGGGCGCCCTCGGGAACCTCATCGGTCTCATTGACGAAGACCGCACCGCGCTCCGAAAGCGTTTCGACGACGTGCCGGTTGTGGACGATCTCCTTGCGCACATAGACGGGAGCACCGTAGTGCTCGAGCGCGCGTTCGACCGCGATCACGGCGCGATCGACGCCAGCGCAGTAACCGCGCGGAGCGGCGAGCAGCACCTTCTGCTCGCTGCCGGCCGGGGTCCGAATAGCGTCCGGGGCGATGCGCTTGCGCGGGATCGTGGGCATGGGAACAGAAACGGCAGTCACAGGGACAGTCTAAGTGTCGGGGCTGTGCGTGGGCCACAAAGGTGAACCATTCCACAGGCAGTTGCCTTGCCCGACGGCTGCCCGGGACCCGCCCGGCAGCGCTGACCGTCCATGTCCGAGGCGTTCGTTAGGCTGGGTCGGGACAAGGAGATGACATGGCGCAACGAATATCCGGCACCCCCGGGACGCTCGGCGAGTCCGTCGACCCGCAGGAGCTGCCGGCGACGGCGGCGGAGACCACAGCGGAGAACCCGTGGCCGCTCAGTGTTCTGTCGAACAAGATGAAGTCCTACATCGACCGCATGTCGAGCGTGTGGATCGAAGGCCAGGTCGTTGAGCTCAACCACCGCGGCAAGGCCAGTTACCTCACGCTGCGCGACACCGACGTCGAGATGTCCCTGCCCGTCCAGATCTGGAAGAACGTCCTCGACCGCACGGGAGCACAGCTGTCCGAAGGCAGCCATGTGGTCGCGAACCTCAAAGCCGACTTCTGGACGAAGACCGGCCGTCTGACGATGCGCGCCAACGACATCCGCGCCGTCGGCCTCGGCGAGCTGCTCGCTCGTCTCGAACGACTGAAGAAGCAGCTCGCCGCCGAAGGCCTGTTCGATCCCAACCGCAAGAAGCGTCTGCCGTTCCTCCCGAACCGCATCGGGCTGATCACCGGACGCGACTCCGACGCCCAGAAGGACGTCGTGCGCAATGTCCACCTCCGCTGGCCCGCCGCCGAATTCGAGATCCGCAACACCGCGGTGCAGGGGCCTGACGCCGTGCCCGGAGTGATGAAGAACCTCGCCGAGCTCGACGCGGACCCGTCGATCGACGTCATCGTCATCGCCCGCGGCGGCGGCAGCATGGAGGACCTCCTCCCGTTCTCCAACGAAGCGCTGGTCCGCGCCGTGTCCAATGCTCAGACACCGGTCGTCTCGGCGATCGGCCATGAAGCCGACCGTCCCATCCTCGACGAGGTCGCTGATCTCCGCGCCTCGACACCGACCGATGCCGCCAAGCGCATCGTCCCCGACGTCGCCGAGGAAGCCATGGGCATCCTCAATGCCCGGGCCATGCTCGATTCCGCAGTCAATCGCATCATCGACCGCGAGCAGGAGATGCTCACCGCCGTGCGCTCGCGACCCGTCCTCGCCGAACCCCAGACGATCGTCGACGCCCGGGAGGACGAACTCCTCATGCTCCGGCGCCGCAGCCTGCAGGCGATGTTCGGTCAGCTCAACCAGGGACAGAACGAGATCAACCACCTGCGGTCGCAGGCCCGGTCGCTCTCGCCGCTGCGCACGCTCGAACGCGGCTACGCCGTTGTGCAGACGGACAGCGGCCAGGCCGTGCGCGATGCCGACGAAGTCCACACCGGATCGACCGTCCATATCAGAGTCGCCCGCGGACGCTTCGACGCCGAGGTGACGACCATCGACGATGCCACAGAAGAGACAAGGAGCTGACCATGACCGAACCCGCCACCCAGCAGAGCGAACCCGACATCAGCACACTGAGCTACGAACAGGCGCGCGAGGAACTCGTCACCACGGTCAAGCGCCTCGAGGCCGGCAACCTGCCCCTCGAGGAGTCGCTGCGGCTGTGGGAACGCGGCGAGGCACTGGCCGACCGGTGCCAGGCGTGGCTCGACGGTGCGCGCGAACGCCTCGACAAGGCCCACGAGGACAGCACCGACGACGAATGACGGTTCAGCCGTCCCCGGTGCCCGGCGACGGCTTGGATCCGACCGCGGGCCGCGGTCACGCGCGGCCCATGCAAGCGCAGGCAGTCAGGGCACCGTACGCAACAGTGGCGCGGTGCCCACTCAGGCGATCTGTCGGCTCAGGCGAGGTCGGCTGACACCTGATCGGCGAAGTAGTTGACCGTGTCCGGAGTGGCGATGGCCGTGATGACGACGAAGACGTCGCCCTTCGACGTCACCCACTGCACCTTCGCATCATCGGTCCGGTACACCTGGTAGGTGTAGCCGCTGACATCGACGGTCTCGGCGGCGGTCGCATCTTTGACCCTCCCGTCGGCCCACGCCTGCGACGCCTGCGCCTGCTCGATGCTCACCCACTGATCGTCGGGCCCGAGGAACGAGACGTACCACGAGGTGACGCCGGTGTCGCCGATGCGATCGAGGTTGGCTTCGTTCGACGTCCACCCCGACGGCACGTCGGGAACGACGAGTGGATAGTCCGTGTTCGACTGGGACACCTCGGCGATCGCGCGATAGTCGACGACCCGCTCGGAGTTGACCTCCGGCTGCGGAGCAAGGAGGAGTACACCGCCGACGAGCGCCAGGCACGCCATGATCGCCACGGTCATGTTCACCCAGTTCGAGTTCTTCCGCAGCAGACGCATCTCTTCCCGCGACCCGGGAAGGACGACTCCGGACTGGTCGGACATGGAAACTCCCTCACGGCCGGTCCCCTGCTGCTGCCGGGAACCCGTTTCGTCGGTGGTGGAACGGACATTCACCCCTCCATTGTCCCCGCGCGGCCCACCAGGAGCCAATCGGCAGCGCCGCTGACGCCCGGCGCGGTGGTGCCACTGACGCCTGGCGCACGGGCTCACCGTTCGGCGACCGGCACTCGGCCACGTGCCGGGCCCCGCTGTCGGCGCACACCCGAGGAGGTGCCAGTACTCATCAATGAGGTGTCAGTACTCATCAATTGGGTGTCAGCACTCACCGAGGAGGTGTCGGAGACCACCTGAGGAGGGTGGCACAATTGGAGGCATGAGTGACCCACAGGATTCAGTTGACGTGAAATCGCATCATGATCGGGGCCGAGTGGACGCGGAAGCGCCACCCGTCGCAGTCACCGACGCATGGTCCCAGCAGGCCCAGGTCGGAGCCGACGCTCCCGACCGCAACCTCGCCCTCGAACTCGTGCGCGTCACCGAAGCCGCCGCCATCGCCGCCGCCCCCTGGGTGGGCCGCGGGGACAAGAACGCCGCCGACGGCGCAGCCGTGGCCGCGATGCGCAATGTCATCTCCAGCGTCCGGATGGCCGGAACCGTCGTCATCGGCGAAGGCGAGAAGGACGAAGCGCCGATGCTCTTCAACGGCGAGCAGGTCGGCGACGGCGGCGGAGCCCGCTGCGATGTCGCCGTCGACCCGATCGACGGCACCCGACTGACCGCGCTCGGCATGCCCAACGCGATCTCCGTCATGGCCGTGACCGAAGACGGCGCGATGTACGACCCGTCGGCCGTGTTCTACATGGAGAAGCTCGTCACCGGGCCCGCCGCCGCTGACGCCGTCGACCTGCGCCTGCCGATCGCGGAGAACATCCGCCGCGTCGCCAAGGCCAAGGGTACGAAGGATCCCGCCTCGGTGACGGTGATGATCCTCGACCGCCCCCGCCACGAGAAGACGATCGCGGAGATCCGCGCCGCCGGCGCCCGCATCCGCCTCATCACCGACGGCGACGTCGCCGGCGCCATCGCCGCCTGCCGCCCCGACACGGGCGTCGACATGCTCATGGGCATCGGCGGCACCCCGGAGGGCATCATCACCGCGTGTGCGATCAAGGCCCTCGGCGGCGTCATCCAGGGCCGCCTGTGGCCGCAGGACGACAGTGAGCGCGAAGCCGCGGCGAAGGCCGGCCTCGACATCGACCAGGTGCTCGGCACCGATGACCTCGTGACCGGGGACAACTGCTACTTCGTCGCCACCGGCATCACCCAGGGCGATCTGCTCGACGGCGTGAAGTTCCACGGCAGCCACGTCTCGACGCATTCGCTCGTCATGCGGTCGAAGTCCGGCACCGTGCGCTCGGTCTTCGCCGAACACCAGTCGGCGAAGACCCACTCCTACGTCGAGGCCGCCGAAGAGGCCGCCCGCCGCGGACTCGTCTGACCCGGACTCCATCACCGGCGTCGGCATCCCCGGCGCCGGACCCAGACACAGCGAGTGCGATTCCGCTCGCTCCACCATCACCGGCCCAGGGAAGCAGGTTCAGGACGCAATGCCCAATCAGGCTTGGAAGCGCTTGCAGGAAGGCAACCGCCGGTTCGTCAACGACGAGCCCGAACATCCCAACCAGGACACGGCGCGCCGCGAGGCGGTGACGGCCGACCAGAAGCCGTTCGTCACCCTCTTCGGCTGCGCCGACTCCCGAGTGGCCGCGGAGATGATCTTCGACGTCGGGATCGGTGACATGTTCGTCGTGCGCAACGCCGGACAGGTCATCGACCCCGTCACCCTCGGTTCGCTCGAGTACGGGGTCGAAATGCTCGGCACTCCGCTGCTCGTCGTCCTCGGCCACGACAGCTGCGGGGCCGTGACGGCGGCCTACAACGCCTACGACACCGGGGAGACCCCGCCCGGGTTCATCTCCGACGTCGTCGCCCGCATTCTCCCGACCGTGGCCCGGGCGCGGAAGAACCACCGCACCACCGTCAATGAGACGGTCGTGCAGAACACCATCGACACCGTCGAGAAGATCATGCAGCTCTCCACGCTGATCTCCCGCGCCGTCGAGGAGGGCCGACTCATCATCGTCGGCATGACCTACCAGCTCCACGACGGTCACACGACCGTCGTCGCCCAGTACGGAGGCGACGAGGCCGCGGTCTCGACCTACGCCTCCTGACCCGTGGCCGGAACGTGAGGGCGCCGCGGCGTCCGCACGTCGCGGCCACACCACCATCACGAAAGGACAGTGCCCAAGCATGAGCGAAGAGTTCCGCATCGAACACGACACCATGGGTGAAGTGAAGGTTCCCAAGGACGCCCTCTACAGCGCGCAGACCCAGCGCGCCGTCGAGAACTTCCCGATCTCCGGCAAGACCCTCGAATCCGCGCACATCGCCGCCCTCGCGCAGGTGAAGAAGGCCGCAGCCAAGGCCAACCGCGAACTCGGCGTCCTCGACGCCGACCGTGCCGAGGCGATCGAGAACGCCGCCGACGAGGTCATCGCCGGCAAGCACGATGCGCAGTTCCCCATCGACGTCTTCCAGACCGGATCCGGCACCTCGTCGAACATGAACACCAACGAGGTGCTCGCGACGCTGGCGACGAAGGCCCTGGCCGACAAGGGCATCGACGTCCACCCCAACGACCACGTCAACGCCTCGCAGTCGTCGAACGACGTCTTCCCCACCTCGGTCCACGTCGCCGTGACGAAGGCCCTGGTGACCACGCTCATCCCGGCCATGGACACGCTGGCGACGTCGCTGGAGAAGAAGGCCGAGGAGTTCGCCTCGGTCGTCAAGTCCGGGCGCACCCACCTCATGGACGCCACCCCGGTCACCCTCGGCCAGGAGTTCGGCGGCTACGCCGCGCAGGTCCGCTACGGCATCGAGCGCATCGAATCGGCGCTCCCCCGCGTCGCCGAGGTGCCGCAGGGCGGCACCGCCGTGGGCACCGGCATCAACACCCCTGACGGGTTCTCCTCGCGCGTCGTCGAGATACTCGCCGAGGAGACCGGCCTGCCGATCACCGAGGCCCGCAACCACTTCGAGGCTCAGGCCAACCGCGACGGCCTCATCGAGGCCTCGGGTCAGCTGCGCACGATCGCCTACGGCTACATGAAGATCTGCAACGATCTGCGGTGGATGGGCTCGGGACCGAACACCGGCCTCGGCGAGATCGCCATCCCCGACCTCCAGCCCGGGTCCTCGATCATGCCCGGCAAGGTCAACCCGGTCATCTGCGAAGCGACGATCCAGGTCGCAGCCCAGGTCATCGGCAACGACACGACCGTGGCCCTGTCGTCGACGAACGGTGCCTTCGAGCTCAACGTCGGCATCCCCGTCATGGCCTCGAACCTCCTCGAGTCGATCCGCCTGCTCGCCAACGCCTCGACGGTGATGGCGGAGAAGATGATCGACGGGCTCACCGCCAACGTCGAACGGGCGCGCTTCCTCGCCGAGGCGTCCCCGTCGATCGTCACCCCGCTCAACAAGGTCATCGGCTACGAGAACGCCGCGAAGATCGCCAAGCACGCGGTCGCGAACAAGATGACCGTCAAGGAGGCGACGATCGACCTCGGCTTCGTCGAGAACGGCTCGATCACCGAGGCCGACCTCGACAAGGCGCTCGATGTCATGACGATGATCGGCACCTACAAGTGAGCTGACCCGATCTCCGCACAGCGCCCGCCGCCGGTCCCCTCCGACCGCCGGCGGGCGCTGTCGCGTCTGAGCACACCCTAGGATCGAAACGGGTCGAACTCCTCGAGAACGTCGGTGACGAGGGCGGCGATGTCCGAGCGCTCCGATCGGGTGAGCGTGACGTGGGAGAAGAGGTCGTGGCCTTTGAGCTTCTCGATGACCGCGGCGATCCCGTCATGGCGCCCCACCCGCAGATTGTCCCGCTGCGCGACATCATGGGTGAGCACGACCTTCGAGTTCATGCCGATGCGCGAGAGCACCGTGAGCAGCACATTGCGTTCGAGCGACTGCGCCTCATCGACGATGACGAACGCATCATGGAGCGACCGCCCGCGGATATGCGTGAGCGGCAGCACCTCGAGGATCCCCCGGTTGACGACCTCGTCGATGACGTTCTTGCTCACCAGTGCGCTGAGCGTGTCGAAGACCGCCTCGGCCCAGGGGTTCATCTTCTCCCCCTCGCTGCCGGGCAGATAGCCGAGGTTCTGGCCGCCGACCGCGTAGAGCGGGCGGAAGACCATGATCTTCGAGTGCTTGTTCTCCTCGAGCACCTTCTGCAGCCCCGCCATGAGAGCGAGCGCGGACTTCCCCGTTCCGGCTCGCCCTCCCAGCGACACGATGCCCAGCTCGTCGTCGAGCAGCATGTCGATGGCCACCCGCTGCTCGGCCGAACGCCCGTGGACGCCGAAGATGTCCCGATCCCCGCGCACGAGGCTGACCGTGTTGTTCGCCCGCACCCGGCCGAGAGCCGATCCTCGCGGTGAGGTGATGACGACCCCGGTGTTGACGACCTCGTCGGCCACCGCAGCGGTCTGGATCGACCCCGAGTCGTAGAACTCCGACATCTCCTCATCGCCGAGCGCGAGTTCGCTCATCCCCGTGAATCCCGAATCCGTGGCGAGCTCGGCCAGGTACTCCTCGGCCTGGAGGCCGAGCGCCGAGGCCTTGACGCGCATCGGCACATCCTTCGTCACGACGACGACGTCGTGGCCCTCCGCGGCGAGGTTGCGGGCGACCGCGAGGATCCGCGTGTCGTTCTCCGACCGGTCGAAGCCGACGGGCATCGTCGAGGCGTCGATGTGGTTGAGTTCGACGCGCACCGTGCCCCCGGCGTCGCCGACGGGGATCGGCTCGTCGAGGCGATCGTAGTCGGAGCGGAAGTCGTCGAGGATGTGGAGGGCCTTGCGGGCAGTGAAACCGAGTTCAGGATGGTGCCGTTTCGCCTCGAGCTCCGAGACCACGACGAGAGGGATGACGATGTGATGCTCTGCGAATCTCAGCAGTGCTCCCGGATCCGAGAGAAGCACCGAGGTGTCGAGAACGTATGTGTGGACCTTTTCGGCCATGGGGACCCCTGTTGCGTGCGTAGCGCCGAGGTCCAAGTCCTGACATCCCCCGAACCCCGGGTTGGTGTCGACCAACTACAGCCAACCTAACCCCGGTCTCGGGCGTGTCCCGGTACCGGCACGCGCATCCGCGTCATGAACTTCGCATGAATGGGATGGGTGATAGTTTCGGCCCATGGCCGATGCGATCTTCGAGAACCCGCAGCTCGTCGCCGTCTACGATGCCTTCGAGGGCTCCCGCGACGATCTCGACCTCTACACCTCCCTCGCCGAGGAGGTCGCGGCGTCGGCGGTCATCGACCTCGGGTGCGGCACCGGAGTGCTCGCCCGCAGGCTCGCCCGCACCGGCCGCGACGTCCTCGGCATCGATCCGGCCCGGGCCTCGATCGAGCTGGCGACGGCGCACGCCGCCGCGGAGGGGCTCAGCATCGATCTCCGCGTCGGCACCGCAGCGGACATCCCCACAGCTGTCGCCGATCTCGTGACGATGACCGGCAACGTCGCTCAGGTCTTCCTCGGCCTCGACGACCTGCGAGTCGCGTTCGCCGGCTGTGCCCGGGGTCTGCGCCGCGGTGGTCACCTCGTCGTCGAGACCCGCGACCCCGCTCTCCGGGCCTGGGAGGCGTGGGGACGGCGCCAGCCGCGCACCCTCGACGTCGACGGCATCGGCGAGGTCACGGAGACCCTGGCACTGGGCCAGGTCGACCTGCCGTTCGTCTCGTTCTCCCACCTCTACCGGTTCGCGGCCACCGGGGACGTCATCGGTTCGCGCTCCCGGCTGCGGTTCCACACGCAGGGAGAGGTCAACGCGGCGCTCGAGGCGACCGGTTTCGCCGTCCGCGATATCCGGGACGCACCGGACCGTCCCGGAGCCGAATGGGTGTTCGTCGCGCAGAAGCGCTGAGCCCGGCGGCCACAGATGCGGCGGTTGGTCCGACGGCCTCCGCCGAGGCCGTGGGCCCGTCTACCGGCCGAAGCGGCGCTGGCGCAGCCCGTAGTCGCGGACGGCGCGGAGGAAGTCGGTGCGCCGGAAGTCGGGCCAGTACGTCTCACAGAAGTAGAACTCCGAGTATGCGCTCTGCCACATGAGGAACCCGGAGAGCCGCTGTTCGCCCGAGGAGCGGATGATGAGGTCAGGGTCGGGCTGACCCTTCGTGTAGAGGTGGGCCCCGATCTGCTCGGGTGAGAGTTCGGCGATGATCGTCTCGAGGTCGATGCCGTCGTCGGTTCGGGTCCGCAGCAGGGACTTCACGGCGTTGACGATCTCCTGCCGACCCCCGTAGCCGACGGCGACGTTGACCCGCATCCCGCGTCCGTCCGAGGAGGCCGCGGCTTCGAGGCGGGCGCGCAGATCGGGAGGCAGGATGTCGAGGTCGCCGACGAGTTGGACCCACACCCCGTCGAGCTTCGCGATCCGCTCGACCATGTCGGAGATGATCTCGATGAGCACGGCCACCTCGTCGGCCGAGCGTGCGAGGTTCTCCTTCGAGAGCACGTAGAGGGTGACGATCTCGACGTCGACCTCCGTGCACCAGCCGAGGAACTCGACGATCTTGTCGGCTCCCGCGCGGTGGCCGTCGGCGGTCGTCGCCCCGAATTCCTTCGCCCAGCGGCGGTTGCCGTCGGTGATGACCCCGACGTGCCGGGGCACGGGCACCGAGGTGTCGAGCTCGCGCAGGAGTCTCCGCTCGTAGAGGCGGTAGAGCAAGCTCAGCGGTCGTGCCACGTCGCCTTCTTTCTCCTGCGGTCCCGGTCGGTCGAACATCATCCAGAGTACTATCCTCCGACCGCCTCACCTGCGGTCGGTCTCAGCCGGTGACTCTCCGAGGTCAGCGCACACCCCGGGATGGGACTGGCACACCCGGGATGGGACTGCCACGACCGGCACATGAGCCGCTGGGGATCCTGCCAGGAGAAGCCAGTAGATTGAACCCATGAACGCTCCCGTCACGGATCCGCCAGCGCTCGACCGTCTTGAATCGCCGGACCGGCAGCCCCGCTCCGGCGGCGCGTATCCCGTGCGCATCGCCCGGCGCCGCACGGCCCTGCGCTCGGAGCTCGGCAAACTCGCCGGACAGGTCAAGCCGAAGCTGCGCGGCTGGTTCCATGCCGGAGCGTTCCCTCTGGCGATGATCGGCGGGTTCGCCCTCGTCATCATCTCCCCGACGATCGAATCGCGGCTGGCGGCCTCGGTCTTCGCGGTGACCGGCATGCTCCTCTTCGGCACCTCCGCGGTCTATCACCGCGGCCGCTGGCGGACCCGCGCCCGCCTCATCCTCCGCCGCCTCGACCACGCGAACATCTTCCTCATCACCGCCGGCACCTACACCCCCCTCGCCGTTCTCATGCTCCGACCGGATCAGGCGATCCTCCTGCTCTCGGTGCTCTGGGGCGCCGCGGCCCTCGGGGTGGCGTTCCGGACGATCTTCACGACCGCGCCGAGGTGGCTCTTCGTTCCCGTCTACGTCTTCTTCGGCATCGCCGGAGTCGGCTACATCCCGCAGATCTGGGCGACGATCCCAGCGGTCGGCATCCTCATCGTCGTCGGCGGCGTCTGCTACATCGCCGGTGCCGTCATCTACGGCATCAAGCGGCCCAACCCGGCACCGCGGTGGCTCGGGTTCCATGAGATCTTCCACATCCTCACGATCGCCGGCTACGGCTGCCACCTCGCCGCGCTCCTCGTCGCGGCCGTCGCCGCGTACTGAGCACGGGCGGCCGCGCCGCACCGGCCGCGCCGCACCGGCCGCGCCGCACCGGCCGAGCACACAGCACACAAAACAGCGCCGGACCCGGCGACCGCCTCGGCGATCAGCGGATCCGGCGCTGTGGGCTGCCGGTGGGGTCGGGACGGCGCCCGCCCCACCCCCTCAGATGTTCAGCCGTCCTGCTTCCGGGACTCCTCGGCCCCACCATCAGCATCGGCCTGGTCGGTCTCGGAGGCGTCACCGGTGGCCTCGGGGGCGTTGGCCCCGGAGAGCTTCGACTGGTTGGGCACCGCGTACTTGCGCAGCGGGATCGGGTAGGCGTCGCTGGCTCGGGACCGCGCCCGCACCCGGCGCACGCGCTTGAGGGCGTCGCGGATGAGGAAGATCGCGACGACGACGATCGCAAACGTCGTGAGGAAGCCGATCGTGCCGGGCGTGACGAGGTCGGGATCGGGCCCACCCGACGGGGTCGCCGTTCCGGTCGCCGCGAGCACCGCGACCGCTGACAGGCTCGACTCGGTTGCCATGATGCTCATGCGCGCTCTCCCTGGTATTCGTCGACGGAGGGTGAGGCCGGGAGCATGCCCTCGGCCGGGACCGTGCTGCCGTCGTCGCGTCGGACGCCGGCGAAGAGATCGGACTCCTGGAAGTCGACGCCCGGAGTCAGCGGCGGCCGGTCGGTGCGGTCGACGGCGAGCTCGAACTCCTCGGTCGGCCAGTACTTCCGGGCCGCCACCCGCGAGGCGGAGAAGAACCCGCCTTCGGGATCGATCTGGGTGGCGTGGGAGAGCAGGGCGCGATCACGGGCGTCGAAGTACTCGCTGCAGTCGATGCGCGTCGACAGCCAGTTGACGCGTTCGGCATCGCGCTTCCTGAAGTCCTCGATATGGTCGGCGAACGGCGACTCGAGACCGGCCTCGGTCATCTTCTCGTGGATCGTGATCCACTTCTTCGCCGAGAGGTCCTGGTTGTAGTAGACCTTCTGCACCTGCCACGGCTCGCCGAGCTCCGGGTGCGCCTGCGGATCGGCGGCAGCGGCGACGGCGGCCATCGTCACCGCGTGGTTCTTGATGTGATCGGGGTGCGGGTAGCCGCCGAGCTCGTCGTACGTCGTGACGACCTGGGGCCGGAACTGCCGGATGATGTGGACGAGGGGCAGCATCGCGATCTCGTCGGGCACCCGGTAGAAGCAGCCGGTGGGGGTCTCCTCGTCGATGTCGCCGTCGGGCAGTCCCGAATCGACATGACCGACCCACACGTGCTCGGCGCCGAGCGCGGCAGCGGCGGCCGCCATCTCCTCACGGCGCAGCCCCGCGATGTCGCGGACGGCCTTGGGCGACTGGAGGAGCGCCGGATTGAGGATGTCGCCGGCCTCTCCCCCGGTCATCGAGGCGATGAGGACGCGCGCGCCGAGGTCCGCGTACTTCGCGCTCGTCGCAGCCCCCTTCGACGATTCGTCGTCGGGGTGGGCGTGGACTGCCAGCAGACGCAGACCCTCATATGGAAGCGCAGTCATTTCTCGGAAGATCCCTTTCGATTCGCCGTGAGCCGTTCCTCACTCCACGTGCCCGTGAACATGATCGCAGAACTCGGATCGACTACTCTAGGTTAGTGCGCGAGACTGACAGATGAGGAATTCAATGACTGAGGTTACAGCCGCCGACCCCCAGAGCGACCGCTACGGCCGCAGCCGCACTCCGCAGCGGCGCCTCAGCCGCCGGGCCACGATCATCGCCGCAGCGGTCATCGCCGTCGCCGTCGTCGTCATCGGCGTCATCAACTTCCAGCCGTCGCAGGAGCCCACTGACCCCCGGACGCTCAATTATGAGATCGTAGATTCCGCGACGACTCAGGTCAGCGTCGCCATCTACCCTGATGAGACCCGCAGCGTGCACTGCATCGTGCAGGCGACGAACGACCGCGAGGCGATCGTCGGCTTCACCGAGGTCAGTCTCGAGGCCGACCCGCAGGCCGATCCCACCTCGCCCAAGCAGATCGACGTCACCCTCGCGACGACGCAGCTCGCGGCCTCGGGCCACGCCGACGCCTGCTGGTTCGAGTGAGCCGGCCGACCCCGAGGCCGAACGACCGGGATGCGTCCGCCGTGCGCTGGAGCCGCAAGGCCACCTGTTCCCACTGGTTCCTCGCCGAGGCGGTCTGACGTGGACGATTTCTGCGTCCGGATGGTGATCCAGATCATCGTATTTCGCCGCAGATGCGTTAGACTGTAGTTTCATTCACCACCCGGGCGTACCCCACGCCCGGTTTTTCGTTGCCTGACGTGCCGTCAGTGCACCGAACCGAAGAAGGAGAAGTCATGACCGAGGATGTCACCCAGGAAGAGACATGGTTGACACAGGAAGCCTTCGACCGTCTGTCGAAGGAACTGGAACACCTCTCCGGACCGGGACGTGCAGAGATTGCTGAGAAAATCGAAGCCGCCCGCGACGAGGGTGACTTGAAGGAGAACGGCGGCTATCACGCGGCACGCGAAGAGCAGGGCAAGCAGGAGGCCCGCATTCGCCAGCTCGAACAGCTGCTCCGGTCCGCGAAGGTCGGAGAGAGCGAGAGCGACGGCAAGACGGTGTCCCCCGGATCCGTCGTGACCGCGAAGGTCGCCGGCAACGAGATGCGCTTCCTGCTCGGCAGCCGCGAGATCGCCGGCGATTCCGACATCGACGTGTTCTCGGAGAAATCGCCGCTCGGTGCGGCCGTGCTCGGCGTCGCCGTCGGCGACAAGACGAGCTACGAGGCCCCCAACGGCAAGGAGATCTCCGTCGAGGTCGTCGACATCGAGGCCTTCTCCGGCTGAGACCGGCTGCGATGCAGCGAAGACCGGTGGGCGGGTGCATCATGCACCCGCCCACCGGTCTTCTCTTCTCCGCGTGCGGACGACGCCCCACGACACGGTGCTGAGCGGTCGAGGCCGCTCAGCACCGGGCGGACTCAGCGCTGCGGATCGTCGCGGCCGGCGCCGCTGCGACCGCTCGGGGTCTCCGATCCGGGGAGGTCCTCGGGTTCGGCCGAATCGCGGCCCTCTGCGGCGCTCCTGGCCTCCGCCGCGTCGACCTTGGCCTGCGCGGAGTCGAGCACGGCATCCGCCTCGGCGGTGTCCGGTCTCTCCTCCGGGGGTGCCGCACCTCCCCGTGGACCGTTGGCGTGGACGATGTAGCTGACGACGGTGTTGAGCACGGCGACGAGCGGCACCGCGAAGAGGGCGCCGACGATGCCGAAGAGGAAGCCTCCGGCGGCCACGGCGAGGACGACGGCGAGCGGGTGGACGGACACGGCCTTGCCCATGAGGAACGGCTGGAGGACATGGCCTTCGAGCTGCTGGACGCCGATGACGACGGCGAGCATGATGATCGCCGAGACGAGGCCGTTCGACACGAGCGCGACGACGACGGCGACGATGCCCGAGGCGACGGCACCGACGATCGGCACGAACGAGGAGAGGAAGACGAGCAGGGTCATCGGGATGACGAGCGGCACGCCGAGGATCGCGGCACCGATGCCGATGCCGATCGCATCGACGGCGGCGACGAGGATCTGCACCCGCACGTACTGGGTCAGTGTGGTCCACCCGCGACGGGCGGCGCCGATCGCGACCGGCTGGGCGGGGATCGGGAGGAGGTTCGCGACCCACCCGAAGATGCGCTTGCCGTCGTAGAGGAAGAAGAACGTCGCGAAGAGGGTCATGAGGAGACCGGCGAGGAACGAACCCACCGAGGTGGTCGCCTGGAGCGCTCCGCCGAGCAGCTGCGAGCCGTTGTTCTGGAGGAACTGGGTCGCCGACTGGATCGCGTCGTCGATGTAGGTCGAGATCGTTCCCGAATCGATGCCGAACGGGTTGTGCGCGAGCCAGTCGCTGATGCTCGAGAATCCGGTGATCACCTGATCGATGAGATCGGGCATCCCGGAGTAGATCTGCTGCCCGACGAGGGTGAAGAGTCCGACGACGACGACGATGAAGCCGACGAAGGCGATGGCGGCGGCAAGACCGCGCGGCATCCGCTTCGCGAGCCAGTCGGTGAGCGGACCGAGCAGCGCGGCCAGCAGCAGCGCGATGAGCACGGGCAGGAGCACGTCCCAGACCTTCGACAGCAGCCAGAAGGCCACGCCGATGCCGACGAGGACGACGATCGAGCGCCACGACCATGCGGCGGCGACTCTGAGGCCCGGGGACACGTACGGTTCGGAACCGGCGTCGAGGCGGGCGTGCGCGACCTCGGTGGAGCTGACGTCTCCGGCGCGCACCGCCTCGTCGTCATTGCGCCGGCGCGAGCGGCTGCGGTCTCCGCGGGAGGAGTTCCATGCCCCCTTCAGCCGGAATCGGGATTCAGTGTTCTCGTTCTCTGACATGCTCCAACAATAGTTGTTGCGCATGGCTGTGAGGTGGAATGATGACAGCACAGGAAGGGATTCTTTGTGAGAAAGCGCATCTTCTACGCAGCCGCCACCATGACAGGGGCGGCTGTCGGCATCGGCGCATCGGCCGCCGGGCTGCTCCGCCGCCAGGCCTCGTCCCTGCGTCGGGGGTTCGACGCCGACGCCGACCGCCGCCACCTCACCATCGCCGAGGATGTTCCTCCACCGGGCGCCGATGACGGGGAGGTGGCCGCTCTCGCCGTCATCGGCGATTCGTGGCTGTGCGGCGTCGACATCGACGATCCCGCCCAGACCCCTGCCATGCTCATCGGCCGCGGCCTGGCCCGACTGCTCGGGACCACGGTCCGGGTCGAAGCGACCGCCCGCCCCTCAGCGCTGTCGGATCGGCTCTCGGCACAGGTCGATGAGATCCTCCGCTCGTCGCGCCTCGCCCGGCAGGGCGCGGAGTCGTGGACCCAGGACCGCCGCTTCGCGATCATCTCGATCGGCACCGGTGACGTCATCCACCCCATCCACGGTCCGATCGGCGTGCCGGCGCTCACCCAGGCGATCAACCGGCTCCAGCGCGAAGGCCGGTACACGGTGTTCGTCCTCGTCTGCCCCAACCTCGGCGGGCTTCCGGGGCTGCGCGATCCGCTGAAGACGACACTGCGGCGCTCGTCCCGCGTCCTCGCCGGCTCGCAGTGGCTGGCGGCGCTGTCGGCCCGCGCGGTGCCGCTGCTCGCCACCGGGTCGCTGACGGGCACGACCCGGAAATCGCTGCTCAACGAGTCCGGCCGGTTCCCCAGTGCCCTCGGATACGCCCAGCTCGCCTCGACGGTGCTCGCCGCGATCGCCGAGCGCATCGCCGCCCCCATCGCCGTCGACCGCTCGCAGGACATCCCCGACGACACGCGCGAGGAGTCTGCCGACGCCGGCCCAGGCCAGGGCAGCGTCGCCGACGAGGACGCGTCTGCGACCGCACCCGCCGACACCACGACGCCGACATCCGAGGGCAGAGCCCCGTGATCCCGGTCGTCCTCGCCTCCCAGTCCCCCTCCCGTCGGCAGATCCTCGCCGCCTCGGGCATCGACCCCACCGTCATCGTCTCCGACGTCGACGAACGGGCGATCGAGGAGTCCTTCACCGGGTCCGTCGGGGACCTGACGACGGAGCTCTCCGCGGCGAAGGCCCAGGCGGTCGTCACCCGACTCGAGGCGATGCCTGCCGCCGACCTGCCCGAATCACTGCGCGGGGCCCTCACCTGCGTCGTCATCGCCGGCGATTCCCTCCTCGAACACGACGGCGCGGCGATCGGGAAGCCGGGCACGCCGGAGCGCACACGCGAGATCTGGGCGTCGATGGCCGGCTCCTGGACGACGCTGCACAGCGGTCACTCGCTCGCGGTGCTCGAGCGCACCGACCTCGCGCAGCCCTTCCGGCTCCGGGACCTCCGCTCGCAGCGGTCGGCCACCGCGGTGCTCATCGGCACTCCCACCCCGGAGGAGCTCGAGGCCTACATCGCCACCGAGGAGCCCTTCCACGTCGCCGGCGCCCTGACGATCGACGGCTTCGGCGGCGCCTTCGTCGACCGGCTCGACGGGGACCATCTCACGGTGCTCGGGCTCAGCCTGCCGGTTGTGAGGGATCTCGCGCGTGACATGGGCCTGTTCTGGCCCGATTTCTGGTCCGTCCGGGGCTAGACTCGAAGCGGTCGAGCGGACACGCCCGGCGCCTTTGAAGTTTTCTCATGAGGTTTTTATCGCTGGCCTACAAATGGTTTGCGGCGATCCCTAAATTGATCTGAGATCATACAAAAGGAGCGCCATGACCTCAGTTCTCCCCGACGAGACGACCGATTCGCTGTCGACCCACGTCCCCACGGCCCCCGTGCGCCGCGTCCTCATCGCCAACCGCGGTGAGATCGCCCTGCGCATCATCCGGGCGGCACACGACCTGGGCATCAAAGCGGTCGCCGTCTACACCCGAGCCGATGCGGACGCCGAGTTCGTGTCGCTCGCCGACGACGCCTGGCTGCTCGAGGGCACCGGCGCCGGGGAGACCTACCTCGACATCGACAAGATCCTCGCCCTCGCCACACGCTCCGGTGCCGATGCCATCCATCCCGGCTACGGCTACCTCGCCGAGAACGCGCTGTTCGCGCAGGCCGTCATCGATGCCGGTCTGACCTGGGTCGGCCCTCCCCCGGCCGCCATCGAGCTCCTCGGCGACAAGTCCGGTGCCCGTGAGGTCGCCGAGGCGGTCTCCGCTCCCGTCGCACCGGGATCCGACGGCGCCGTCGCCGATCTCGCCGAGGCCGCCGCGGTCGCCGAGCGCATCGGCTATCCCGTCGTCATCAAGGCCGTCCACGGCGGCGGCGGCCGCGGCTTCCGCGCCTGCCCGACCGCCGACGACCTCGAAGCCGCATACACCGCGGCCACCCGCGAGGCCCTGGCGGCGTTCGGGCGCGGCGAATGCCTCATCGAGAAGCAGATCGTCCACCCCCGGCACATCGAGACCCAGTGCCTCGCCGACTCCTTCGGCGAAGTCCGCGTCCTCTCGACCCGCGACTGCACGCTGCAGCGCCGGAACCAGAAGATCGTCGAAGAGGCGCCTGCCCCGTTCCTCACCGCGGAGCAGGAGCGCATCGTCACCGAGGCCTCGATCCGCGTGCTCGCCCACGTCGGCTACGTCGGCGCCGCCACGTGCGAGTTCCTCCTCGGCACGGACGGGACGATCATCTTCATGGAGGCCAACGCGCGCATCCAGGTCGAGCACACCGTCACCGAGGAGGTCACCGGCGTCGATCTCGTCGGCTGGCAGCTGCGCATCGCCTCGGGTGAGCGCCTCCCCGAGACGTTCCCCGCCGTGCGCGGACACGCGATCCAGTTCCGCATCAACGCCGAGGATCCCACGACGTTCTTCCCCGCCACCGGCACCGTGAAGAACTACCGGGCACCGGCCGGGCCCGGGGTGCGCCTCGACTCCGGCATCGGCGAGGGCAGCGTCGTCGGCACCGACTTCGACCCGATGCTCGCCAAGCTCATCATCACCGGCGCCGACCGCGACCAGGCGCTGGCCCGCTCGCGTCGCGCCCTGAGCGAATACCGCATCGACGGAGTCTCCACTCTGCTGCCCCTCCACCGCATCCTCGCCTCGGAACCGGCCTTCGCCGGAGACTTCGCGGTGTGGACCAACTGGCTCGAAACCGCGTTCGTCAACCCGCTCGCCGCACCGACCACAGGAGATCACATGAGCACCACCGCTGACAGCTTCAGTGTCGTCGTCGAGGTCGACGGCCGCCGAATGACCGTGTCGGTTCCCAAGGACGTCATCTCCGACCTCGGTCACGTCCCGAGCCCGAGCGTGCCCCGCCGCAAGCGCAACCTGCGCCGCAAGGGCGCGCAGCTGACCGACGAGTCCAACGCGCTCAACGCCCCGATGCAGGGCACGATCGTCTCCGTCGCCGTGGCCGCCGGGGACACCGTCGAGGCCGGGGACACGCTCGCCGTCATCGAGGCGATGAAGATGGAGCAGCCGCTCAAGGCGGGTCACTCGGGCACGGTCTCCGAGGTCCTCGTCGATGCCGGCACCGCCGTGAAGTCGGGAGAGCCGATCATCCGGTTCGCCGCCTGAGTCCACCGCGCTCACCCACTGCCCGGATCACCCGTCGTCGGTGATCCGGGCAGTGAGGTAGTCGGACTCGGCATCATTGCCCGGACACGCCAGTGCGCTGCGCAGCGCCGCCTCGGCGTCGTCCTCGCGTCCCAGCTCACGCAGCGTGATCGCCCGCGCGATGTGATAGGGACGATGGCGCTGCAGCTGCGCGTCACCGGCGAGCGCATCGAGGGACGCCAGCCCCGTCGCCGGACCGCTGACCTTCCCCCGCACCACCGCGATGTTGAGGGCGACGACCGGGGTCGGCTCGAACCGCTCGAGCAGCCGGTAGAGGACGAGGATCTGCGGCCAGTCAGTCTCGGCGAACTTCGGCATGGACGGCCGCGATCGCCGACTGCACCGTGTACGCCCCCGCACCCTGTTCACCGGCGGCCGCCTGCGCCAGCCCGAGGCCTTCGGCGATGAGCCGCGAATCCCAGCGCCGCCGGTCCTGGTGCTCGAGCGGGATCGGACGCCCGTGCTCATCGACCCGCGCCTCCGCCCGCGCCCGGGTGAGCAGGAGCAGGGCGAGCAGACCGCGGGGCTCCGTCCGGTCCGGCAGCAGCCGCACGAGCAGGCGGGCCAACCGGATCGCCTCCTCCTGGAGGTCGGCGCGCGCATGGACCGGTCCGGCTGTCGCGGCGAACCCCTGCGTGAAGATGAGGTAGACGACGCGCAGCACTCCGGACAGTCGGTCACCGAGGACCTCCGAGGTGGGGGTGCCGAACGGAATCCCCGTCACCGTGATCCGCTTCTTCGCCCGCACGATCCGCTGCTGCATCGTCGTCGTGTCGACGAGGAAGGCGGCAGCCACCTCGGCGGTGCTCAGTCCGGCGAGGAAGCGGAGGATGAGGGCGATCCGCTCGGGCTCTTTCAAGGTCGGATGCGCGCAGGTGAAGAAGAGACCGAGCCGGTCATCGGGGATACGGGCGGAATCGAGGTCCGCGCCGAGGCGGTCGGCGTGGTCCTCGTGATCGCCGGGGCGCCGTTCGTCCTCGATCCGCAGTCGTGCGAGGTGCCGTGCTCTGCGGGCATCGGCACGGATGAGGTCGATCGCGCGGTTCTTCGCCGTCGTCATCAGCCACGCCTGGGGGTTGGCGGGCACTCCCCTGCCCGGCCAGGTCTCGACCGCGCGGACGATCGCGTCGGCGAGTGCCTCCTCGGCGAGATCGAGGTCGTGGAAGGTCCGGGCCAGAGCCGCGAGCAGGCGCCCGTGGTCCTCCTCGCCGATCACGGTGAGGGCCCGGGCGGCTGCCGCGGACTCGGTGGCCATGGCCGGACTCAGTAGTCGGCGAGGGGCCGGATCTCGATGTGCCCGAACCGCGCGCCGGGGCTGCGCTTCGCCCAGCCGATCGCATCGTCGATCGTCGGCACCTCGATGACGTAGCTGCCGCCGACGAACTCGCTCGATTCGGCGAACGGCCCCGAGGTGACCAGCGCCTGCCCCTCCGCTTCGCTCACTCTCACCCCGTGCTCGGGGCCTTCGAGGGCGAATCCGCCGACGACGATGCCGGCGGCGCTGATCTCCTCGTCGAAGCGCATGAACTCGCTCGGGTCGGGTCCGCCGTCCTCACCGCAGTCGGCGTCGGCGGTCCTGCCCATGAGCAGCAGTGCGTATTTCATCTCTGACTTCCCTTCGCGTGCGGATGCGCCTCGCGCACCCGGTGGCGCCGGACGGGATCGTCCGACACCACTGTGACGTCCCTGAGGTCAGGATATCGACACCGGGAGGCGAAAAGATCTCTAGAGGTGCCGGTGGAGGCGCCGCGAGGCCTCGGTCAGCGATCCGCTCAGCGAGGGGTAGACGACGAACGACGCCGAGAGCTGATCGACGGTCAGGCGGTTCTCCACGGCCATCGTGATGGGGAGGATGAGCTCGCTGGCGCGGGGCCCGACGACGACTCCGCCGAGGATGGAGCCCGAACCGCGACGCGCGAAGATCTTGACGAAGCCGTCTTCGATGCCGAGCATCTTCGCCCGCGGGTTGGTGTCGAGCGGCAGCATGACGGTGTCGATGTCGGTGGGGTTCTCGCGGTAGTTCTGCTGGGTGAATCCGACGGTCGCGATCTCCGGGGCGGTGAAGACGTTCGAGGCGACGTTGCGCAGCTTGAGCGGCTGGACGGCATCGCCGAGGGCGTGGGACATCGCGATGCGCCCCTGCATCGCCGCCACCGAGGCAAGCGGCAGGACGCCGGTGCAGTCACCGGCGGCGTAGATGCCGGGGCGGTTGGTCCGGGAGACGCCGTCGACGACGATGTGCCCGGAGTCGTTGACCTTGACGCCGGCCGCGTCGAGTCCGAGGTCGGCGGTGTTGGGAATCGACCCGACGGCCATGAGGCAGTGCGATCCCTGGACCCGGCGGCCGTCGGCGAGGGTGACCTCGACGCCGTCGTCGGTCCGCTCGACCGACTGGGCGCGGGAGCGGGAGAGCACGTTCATGCCCTTGTTGCGGAAGACGAACTCGAGGACGTCGGCGGCGTCCTCGTCCTGCCCGGGCAGGACCTTCTCGCGGGAGGACACGAGGGTGACGTCGGCGCCGAGGGCGCGGTACGCCGAGGCGAACTCGGCACCGGTGACGCCCGACCCGACGACGATGAGATGCTCGGGCAGCTCCTCGAGTTCGTAGAGCTGGGTCCATGACAGGATCCGCTCGCCGTCGGGCTTGGCGGTGTCGAGTTCGCGCGGGTGGGCGCCGACGGCCAGCAGGATCGTCGAGGCCCGCAGGGTGTATTCGGTGCCGCTCTCCTCGACGACCTCGACCCGATCGCGGTCGACGAGCGTCGCGCTGCCCTTGATGATCTTCACCCCGGCGCGGATGAGACCGTCGTAGATGTCGTCGGACTGGGCGGTGGCGAGCGAGAGGATGCGGTCGTTGACCGCTTTGAGGTCCGCAGTCACCCGGTCGTGGTCCGGGTGCTCCTCGGTCGTCTCGTCCTTGCCGGTGATCCTGATGCCGAGACTCGACGAGCGCGTGATCTCGTCCATCATCTCCGCTGTCGCGATGAGCGACTTCGAGGGCACGACGTCGGTGACGACAGCGGCGCCGCCGGTGCGGTGGCGCTCGATGAGCATGACGTCGGCGCCCAGCTGTGCGGCGGCGAGAGCGGCTTCGTAGCCTCCCGGACCACCGCCGATGACGACGACTCGATCTGCTGCGGATTCAAATTCTTCGTTCACGGCTCAATCCTCTCAAATCGCCACCCCGGGAGCGAATGAACTCTCGGGGCGGAAAGTGCGTCGTCAGGCGGGCGGCGCCGGTCAGGAATCGGCGGCGTCGGCAGGGTCGACCACCTCGGCGGTGTCGCGGTGGAGCGCGGAGAGGGAGACATAGGCCTGCGCATTGGCCCTGACCTTCTCGACGCCGTCGTCGGTCATCTCGCGTCGCACTTTGCCGGGGACGCCTGCGACGAGGGAGCGCGGCGGGATGTCGGTGCCCTCGAGGACGACCGTGCCGGCCGCGATGAGCGATTCGGAGCCGATGTGCGCGTCGTTGAGGACCGTCGCATGCATCCCGATGAGCACATCGTCGTCGACGGCGGCGCCGTGGACGAGGGCCTGGTGGCCGATCGAGACCCGCCGGCCGACGACGACGGGTTTGCCCTCGTCGGTGTGCATCACCGTGTTGTCCTGGACGTTGGAGTCCTCGCCTATGGTGATCGGGGCCTTCTCCGCTCGGAGCACACAGCCGTAGAAGATGCCGGCGCCGCGTTCGACGCGCACGTCGCCGACGAGGGTGGCGCCGGCGGCGACGAAGGCCTCGGGATCGATCTGCGGGGTGTGCCCGCCGACAGAGATGATGCGTGCCTGCGATTCCGTCATGAGTCCTCCATCGGCTCTCGGTGCTGGTTCAGGTGCCTGCCAGTCTACCCACGGCCGAGGTCCCTGCGGCAGGCGTCTCACGTGCAGTTCTCCTCGCAGTGATAGTCTCCGCCCACCACGAGGGGCGGCTGTCCGCCTGCCGCGTGACATCCTCCTCCGAGGACGGGCGACTTCACGGTCCCTCCCCTTTCCGTTCACCCCGGCGACACCGTGCTTCTGCAGAGTGAGACGCGTTTTGGACGGATTTGCAACGAGCACGCCTTAGCAGGAAAATGGACAGAATATTTGTCAGAAACTTCACACTGCCAGACTCTTGTGTGCCTTTTGCGGTTATGTGAACCTTGACTGTGAGAGTTGCGCGCCGCTGCTGTCGTGCGCGCACACCGCTTTCACTTATCACCGTCGAAAGGCCACCATGGATTGGCGTCATCGCGCTGCATGCCTCAATGAGGACCCCGAACTGTTCTTCCCCATCGGAAACACGGGTCCGGCATTGCTTCAGATCGAAGAGGCCAAGACTGTGTGCCGTCGCTGCGAAGTGGCGGAGACCTGCCTCCAGTGGGCACTCGAATCCGGACAGGACGCCGGCGTCTGGGGCGGCCTCAGCGAAGACGAGCGCCGCGCCCTCAAGCGTCGCGCCGCCCGCGCCCGCCGCGCCGGCTGACTCCCGCTCCACCGAACTCGCACAGTCCGAACCTCGTCAGAGTCCCCTGCTCGAACCACGATCTTCGCGATCCGAGCTGGGGACTTTGTCGTGCCCGGACCCGTCGCACCACCGCGGCGCGCATCGCAGCACCGAGGCGGACCGTCAGTCGTAGGAGTCGGGGCGCAGCGGGACGTCGAGGATCGCCTCGGTGCCCCCGCCCTCCCGCTCCCGCCACTGGATCGACCCGGCGAGATCCGCCGAGACGAGGGTGCGCACGATCTGGGTGCCCAGGCCGTTGCCCGGGCTCTGCTGGTCGCCCAGCCCGACGCCGTCGTCGGCGATCGTGACGTGGAGGTGGTCGCCGTTGCGCTCGGGCACGACCCAGACATGGCCGGTGAGCGTCTCCCCCGGCGCGAGCCCCTCCTGCTCCTCGAGCGGGAAGCCGTGCTCGATCGCGTTCGTGATGAGCTCGGTGATCGCCAGCGCCAGGGACGTCGCGTCGGCGGACGAGATCGTCCCGAAGCTGCCCTGGCGCTGCAGGGAGATCTGGACGAGCGGACTCGTCAGCTCCGGGGTCAGTCGCAGGCCCTTGTCGACGACCTCGTCGAAGTCGACCTCGGACTCGACTCCCTGGCTGAGCACATCGTGGACGACGGCGATGATCGACACCCTCCGCATCGCCTCCGACAGCGCCGCCTTGGCCGCGGGATTGTCGATCCGCCGCGTCTGCAGGCGCAGCAGTGCGGAGACGGTCTGCAGATTGTTCTTCACCCGGTGGTGCATCTCCTTGATCATCGCATCGCGGGAGAGCAGCTCCCGCTTGCGCCGCCGGATCTCCGAGACGTCCCTGGCCAGCACGATCGCCCCGGTGCGCTCACCGTCGTCGGTGAGCGGAATCGCGCGCAGGGAGACACTCGTGCGCCCCACCTCGAGTTCGGTCCGCCACGGCGCGCGTCCGGTGAGCACGAGCGGCAGGGTCTCATCGACCTGCCGCAACTCCGTGCTCAGGCTCGACACCACCTCGGAGAGGTAGGCGCCTTCGATCTCCCCACCGTGGCCGAGGCGATTCATCAGCGACACGGCGTTCGGGGAGGCGTACTGGACCCGGGAGTCACGGTCGAGGACGAAGATGCCGTCACCGACCCGCGGCTCACCGTGGCGCACTCCGCTCGGCGCCTCCCGATCGGGGAACGCGCCCTGGGCGATCATCGTCAGCAGCGCCTTCGCCGCGTCCCGGTAGTGCTTCTCGAGCCGCGAGGTCCCGCGCCGGCGCATCTCCTCGGAGTACCTGACCATGACGGCGAGCGTCTCCCCGTGGCGGACGAGCGGCACCGCCTCGGCGCTCACCTCGGTCTCCTCGGTGCCCGCGTTGACGCCGAGCTCCTTGGCCGGAGCCACCTCGGTGACGATGGTCCGGGTCTCCACCGCCGCCTCGAGGAGCTCGCGTTCGAGCCCGGTCGCCCGCGCGCCGAGGAGGTCCCGATTGAACAGCGTCGCCCCCGTCGTCGGCCTCGCGTGCGCGACGACCGTGAACGCCCCGCTCGCCGACGGCACCCAGAGAACGAGGTCGGCGAACGAGAGATCGGCGATGAGCTGCCAGTCCCCGACGAGGAGGTGAAGGTATTCGGCATCCGCCTCATCGGTGATGCCTTCGGCTGCCAGTTGTTCGTTGAGCACGGGTCCCTCTTCCGGGTGGGGAGTGTTCAGCGGGCCCGAAGGTCGTCTTCGAGCCCGCTGAGGTTGACGCTATCACCGATGACGCTCGGCCAGACGGTGGGGATCAGGCGCTGTGCTCGGACTCCCAGGCCGAGGACCGCACGACACCGCGCATCATGCGCAGCAGCACCGACAGCGGAGCCTGCGTGACGGTGTCGAGGGCGATGACCGTCTCGATCGTCTCGAGCACCCGCGCGGCGACCGTCTCGTTGCGCTCGAGCCATTCGGTCAGCCGCTGCTTGGCGCGTTCGTCCGGGGTCCCGGAGATCGGCGAGTCCGTGGCGGCGATGACGGAGCCGGCGACCGAGAGGATCGCGGAGTAGAAGTCATCGCGCAGGGAGCCGCGGGCCAGTGCCGACCAGCGATCGGACCGGTCGAGGTCGCCGATGAGGGCGAGCACCTGCGACCCGGAGAACTTGTCGTTGACGGCGTAGTAGACCTCGGCGACGTCCTCGGCGGACTCGTTGGTGCGCGCCGCGAGCTGGGTGATGTCGAGGAGGGCGAACTCGTCGAGCAGCGCCGCAGCCCGCCATGCGAGCTCCTCGGGGACCCCGTCGTCGATGTACTCCTGCGCCTTGGCGGCCATCGCCTCGGCGTCGAAGCCGTCGACGAGGGCGGGCACGCGCTCGCGCAGAGCGGCGACGACCTTGCCGTAGAGTTCGATGCCCGAATCGACGTCGAGGGTGTCGGGGGCCTGCTGGACGAGCCAGCGCGAGGACCGGTCGAGCAGGCGCACGTAGTCGTGCTGGAGCTTGACCTGGACCTCCGTGGGCACCTTGTTGTCGAGCGCGGTGACCGCGTCGAAGAAGTCGTCGAGCCCGAAGATCTCGGAGACGACGACGAAGACACGGGCGATCTGCGGCACCGAGGCCGGAGTCTCCTCGAGCATCCGGTAGACGTAGGTGAGTCCGCCGCGGTCGACCATCCGGTTGACGAGCTTCGCCGTGGCGATCTCCCGGTGCAGCGGATGCTCGGCGATGTAGTCCCCGTACTGCTCGCGCAGGGCGTCCGGGAAGTATCCGGCGAGCTCCCGCTTCATCCACGGCTCATCGGGCACGACGCTGTCGAGGATCTCGTCGACGGCGTGCATCTTCGCATAAGCGAGGAGCACTGCGAGCTCCGGGGAGACGTACGAGCTGAACTCGCGCTTGGCCAGTTCCTCGGCGTTCGGCAGGAACTCGACGTGGCGGTCGAGGTCCGCGTGCTTCTCGAGGTAGGCGAGCATCCGGCCGTAGGTGCCCGACATCGCCTCGGTCTGCGAGCGCGCCTCACCGAGGACGACGTTCTGCGCGTAGTTGTTCGCCAGCACCCGATCGGCGACGTCGTCGGTGAAGGAGAGCAGCACCTTCTCCCGATCCTCGGCCGCGAACGCCCCCTTGTGCAGCAGGGTGCGCAGGAGGAGCTTGATGTTGACCTCGTGGTCGGAGCTGTCGACGCCGGCGGAGTTGTCGACGGCGTCGGTGTTGATCGCGACCCCGTTCAGCGCCGCTTCGACACGTCCCAGCTGGGTGACGCCGAGGTTGCCGCCCTCCCCGATGACCCGTGCCCTGACGTCGTCGCCGTCGATCCGGATCGCATCGTTGGCCTTGTCGCCGACGTCGGCGTGGCTCTCCCCGGAGGACTTGATGTACGTGCCGATGCCGCCGTTGTAGAGGAGGTCGACGGGAGCGGCGAGGATCTCCGACATCAGTTCGGCGGGACTGCGCCGGCCGGGATCGACGCCGAGGGCCGCGGCGGCCTCCGGGCTGAGGTCGATCGACTTCGCCGTCCGCGGGAAGACTCCCCCGCCCTGCGAGATGAGGTCCCGGTCGTAGTCCTGCCACGACGAGCGCGGCAGGTCGAAGAGGCGCTGCCGTTCGGTGAAGCTCCTCGCCGCATCCGGGTTGGGATCGAGGAAGATGTCGCGGTGGTCGAAGGCGGCGACGAGGCGGATGTGCTCGCTGCGGAGCATGCCGTTGCCGAAGACGTCACCGCTCATGTCGCCGATGCCGACGACGGTGAAGTCCTCCTCGGCGGTGTTGAGGTCGAGCTCGCGGAAGTGGCGTTCGACGGACTTCCACGCCCCGCGGGAGGTGATCGCCATCTTCTTGTGGTCGTAGCCGACCGAGCCGCCGGAGGCGAAGGCGTCGCCGAGCCAGAATCCGCGGCGCTCGGAGATCGCATTCGCGACGTCGGAGAAGCGCGCGGTGCCCTTGTCGGCGGCGACGACGAGGTAGTAGTCGTCGCCGTCGTGGCGGACGACGCGGTCGGGGTGGACGACCTTCTGGCTGCCGTCCTCGGTGTAGACGAGGTTGTCGGCGACTTCGAGGAGGCTTTCGATGAACACTTCGTAGGCGGCCTGACCGGCGGCCATCCACGCATCCCTGTCGCTCATCGGCGGCAGCTGCTTGGGGAAGAACCCGCCCTTGGCGCCGGTGGGCACGATGAGCGCGTTCTTGACCATCTGCGCCTTGACGAGACCGAGGACTTCGGTGCGGAAGTCGTCACGGCGATCCGACCAGCGCAGGCCGCCGCGGGCGACGGTGCCGAAGCGCAGGTGGACGCCCTCGACCTGCGGGGAGTACACCCACATCTCGAGTGCGGGCCGGGGCTTGGGCACGAAGCTGAGCTCGGTGGGGCGGATCTTCAGGGCCAGTGCCGTCGGGAGTTCGCCGTCGGGGTTGATGAAGTAGTTCGTCCGCAGGGTCGCGCGCAGCAGTTCGAGCGAGGAGCGCAGCACGCGGTCGGCGTCGAGGCTGGCGACGTCGCCGAGGGCGGTCTCGATTCGCTCGTCGATCGCCGCGGTGGCGGTCTCGCGTCCGGCGTCGTCGGCCGCGGGGTCGAACTTCGCGAAGAAGTAGTCGACGAGGAGGCGGGAGATCTCCGGGTTGTCGCTGTAGACCTCCCCGACGTAGGCGTCGGAGTAGGTGAACCCGGCCTGGCGCAGGTACTTCCCGAGCGCCCGGATGATCGTCACCTGCTGCCAGTCGAGACCGGAGACGACGAGGCGGTCGAAGACGCCTGCCTCCTTGCGACCGTCCCAGCCGGCGATGAACGCCTCGGCGATGCGCTCGCTGGCCGCCTCGTCGAGGTCGGTGTCGAAGCGGACGCCGAAGTCGTAGATGTAGCGGTGGGTGCCGTCGGCGAGGTCGAGTTCGTAGGGTCGCTCGTCGAGCACCGTGGCGCCGAACGCGGTGAGGTACGGCAGGACCTCGGAGAGGCCGACCCGACCGTCGCGGTAGAGGGCGAGCCGCGTCGGCGCATCGTCGGCGTCGTCGGGAGTGTAGAGGCGCACGGCCGATCCCTCACCGGAGCTCAGCGCTTCGAAGCGCTCGACATCGGCGACGGCGTCGGCGGGCGTGTGGTACTCGCCGTAGCCGGGAGGGAACGCCTTCGACCACAGGTCGGCGCGTTCGATGGCGCGGCCGCTGTCGCCGCGCTCGGTCGGGGCGAGGAAGGCGTGGACGTCCTCGTTCCACGAGCGCACGGCGGCGACGATGCGCTTCTCGACGACCGCCGGATCGATCTCCGGCAGCTCCGCGTCGCGGGCGACACGGGCGACGAAGTGGATGCGGGCCAGCGCGGACTCGGTGAGGAGGACGTCGAAGTCGACGCTCTCGGCGTTGTAGAACTCGCGCAGCACGTCCTGGACGCGTTGGCGGGCCGCAGTGTCGTAGAGGTCGCGGGGCAGGTAGAGGATGACGGAGACGTAGCGCTGGTAGGGGTCCTCGCGGACGAAGACCCGCGACTGGCGGCGCTCCTGCATGTCGACGATCTGCATGACGACGTCGAAGATCGACTGGGTGTCATCGTGCATGAGGTCATCGCGCGGATACGTCTCGAGGATGCCGAGGAGCTCGTTGGCCGAGTGGGATCCGGCGGGGAACCCGCTCGAGGCGAGGATCTTGCGCACCTTGCGGTTGATGACCGGGATGCTCAGCACGCTGTCGTTGTAGAACTCGGGCTTGAAGACGCCGACGAAGCGTCGCTCACCGACGATCTCGCCGTTCTCATCGAAGGTCTTCACCCCGATGTAGTCCATGAACGAGCCCCGGATGACCCGGGACCGGGAGTTCGCCTTCGTGAGGACGAGCACGTGCGGTTCGGCCGCCTTCGCCGCCACGGCGCTCGACAGCGGCGACTTCGCGAGCGGGCGCAGCGCGGAGATGCCCAGCGAGGTGTGCTCGATCGGTTCGAGGCTGCTCGACTCCGCGTCGTGGGAGTAGTCGTACTCGCGGTAGCCGAGGAACGTGAAATGACCGTCGAGCCAGGTCAGCAGTTCGGCGGCGGCCTCCGCCTCGGAGGCGAGCTCGGGGCGGGGCGGACGCGCCTGGAGCTCACCGGCGATCTCCTTGGCCTTCGCCGACATCGCATCGGCATCGCGCGCGGCGGCAGCGACGTAGTCGAGGACGCTGCGCAGCTGCTTCTCGAGTCCGTCGTGGTCCTCCGGCGGCACCCGGTCGACCTCGATGCGGATCCACGACTGCTGGTCGGGGGCGTCACCGGTCGGCTCCGCGGCCTCGGTGACCACAGGAATGCCCGCGGTGTCGGCGGACACGGCGGGCGCTTCGGCGGGAGAGAGGACGGTGAGATCGGAGCCGTGCCCCTCGACGGCGAGGATGGGATGGTGGACGAGGCGGATGGCCCGTCCGCTCGTTGCGAGGTCGGAGACGATCGAGGACACGAGGTGAGGCATGTCGGGGAGGACCATCGCGATGACGGTGTGGTTGTCGAGGTACTCCGGGGAGTCGACCGACGGGTTGTAGATGTTGAGGACCGGGGCGGTGCCGTCATACTCGAGGCCGAGAGCGTAGTGGGTGGCCGCCGCTGCGGCGAGACCTTCGGCGCCCGCCTCGGCGGTGCCCGGTTCGAATCGGGGGTAGTACGCTTCGATGAAATTCTCCGGAGCGGCCTGCCCCTTCTGCTTCCTCCACTCTCCAGCAATGTCCGAATATGAGACCTGAGACACCTTTACACCTCTACGATCAGCGCACAAATAATGTTGCCGGCTCGACTCGGAGCCGCCATCCCCCACACTATGCTCAATCGGCGAGAAAGGCACGCCGGTCGGCCTGCCGCGGCACGGCGTCGATCGGCTGGCAGACTGAGGGCATGAGAACACTGACACTCAGCCATGACTATGCGATCGGACTCACCGATTTCCTCGCCCTGCTCGCCGACGCCGCGACGTGGGAGAAGCTCGGCTCCGCGGCGACGACGGAGCGGGTCGATCCCGACACCGAGGTGACCGTGCGCACCGCTGTGCCGGCCAGTGAGCTGCCGGCGACCCTGGCCTCGCGCCTGCCCTCGGGTGCCGAGCTCGTCGAGGTCTACATGGTTCCCGGGGACGTCATCGGCGATCGTGCCGAGGTCCGGATGACCGCCCACGCCGCCGGCGTGCCCGTGGAGATCGACTCTCTCCTCACCCTCGTCTCCGAGGGCAGCGGCACAGCGGCCACCGTGCGGTCCGAGATCAGCTCCTCGGTGCCGATGTTCGGGTCGATGATCGAACAGGCGCTCGTGCCCATCCTCGAGACCCAGCTGCGCGAGCGACTCGACCGGCTCGCCGAGGTCTGACCCGCAGGCTCAGGTGCGATCGCGGAGCAGATCGCGCAGTTCGGTCCGGTCGTACCAGAGCAGATCGGACTCGCCGAGGCGGTCGCCGGCCGCCTCTGCCCCGTGCGCTGCGGCCAGCTCGATCGCCGCCTCCCAGTCGGAGGCCTCGTCGAGGTGGACGCTGACGATGCGGTCCTCGTCGACCCTGGTGAGGGTGAGCGCATCGAATCCCGGCGCGAGCGGCTCCCGACCGGTTGTCGACGGCGCGTCGTAGGCGACGACGACGCGCGGGGACGCTGATTCCGCGCCGGACCCCAGCGCCTCGTCGGCGGCGAGGGCCGCGGCGATGCTCATGGCGGTGAACTCGGCCTCGTCGAGGTCGTCACCGCGGAGCTGGGCGGCAGCGGCGTCCGGGGCGACCGCGGTCACGGACTGGAGGCCGGCGGCGAGGGCGGCGAGGGTGGTCGGGATGTAGCAGCGAACAGCCATGCCTCCATCCTAGGGCGAGGATCCCCGGATGAGGCGCAGACGATCCCCGCCGGGGCCGACCCGCGGGGCTCAGCGCGACCGGAGGCGGGCCGCGACTCCGCGCCCGCTCGCACCCCGGGCACTGCCGGACCGGTGTCGGATCCGCCTGCGCGTAGGCAGGAGCCCGGCAGCGACCTCGGCGAACTGCCGGCTCAGCACCGATTTCGGCCTGACCTCGGCCACAGTGCGTCCCGACAGCAGCGCGGCGTCGACGGTCGCCCGGTCGTCGCTGAGGACGAAGTCGGGTTCGCGCCCGGCGAAGCGTCCGAGCGCCTCCCTGATCCGCGTCTCCGCCGGATGCCCGACCGCCGAGGCCCTCACCTTCGTGATCCCGATCCGCAGCGTGTCGCGCATCTGCTCGCAGCGTTCGGTGCCGAGGAGCCGCACGAGCTTCTGCAGGCCGATCGGATCCCCGGTCGCGAGCACGAGGACATCGTCGGCCGCGTCGAGGGCCGCACGGGTCGCGCAGTGACGGTCGTAGAACGGATCGGCGAAGTCGTCGTCGGGATCGAGGCGGTCGGAGACGTCGACGACGACGAGATCGTAGAGTCCTGCGAGGTCGCGCAGCGCCGAGCGGAGCACGGCTCCCCGCACCTCCGGCCACCGTTCGGGCCGGGTCAGCCCGGTGATGACGTGGAAGTCGTCGCGGATCGCCGCGTGCGGCACCCCGCTGATGTCGGTGGGCGGGGACTTCTCCGCCTCGAGCCGGCACAGGCTCGCCAGGTGGGAGGACTCCTCCGTCAGCCCGAGCGTCGTGGCGACCATCGCCCCCACGGTGTCGGCGTCGACGACGACGGTGCGATGTCCGAGACGGGAGGACTGATCGCCGAGGTTGACCGCGGTGAGGGTGCGCCCCGGGGACGATCCCGTCCCCCACACCGTGACGATCCGCCCGGCCGGTTTGGTGCGTCCCGGCGGGGACGCCGGGCGGGGCGGCACGACGGCGCTGCGGGTGACGTCGTCGAGGGCGCGGGCGACCCGGAGGGCGTCGGCGGTGGCGGGCACGGCCGTCGTGATGCCGAGACGGGCCAGGGCCGCCTCATCGGCTCCGACCCCGAGCACCTTCGTCCCGGTGGCGAGCACGGCCGCGATGACGTCGGCGTCGAGGCCGGGGAAGTACTCGCCGACGATCGCGATGTCGGCGCTGCCGGTCCGGCACAGGGCGAGGAGTTCGACGTCGTCGGCGGGACGGGCGATGACGTCGACGTCGTCGAGGTCGCTGAGCAGTTCGAAGAGGATGAGGTCGTACTCGAAGTCGACGGCGAGCAGCACCTGGGGCATCGCGATCAGCTCCCGCCGGGAGCGCCGACGACGGAGAGGACGCTGCGGCCGTCGAGAGCGGACAGCACCCCGGACAGCGCGGTGGCCGGGACGAAGACTTCGATCCGGGCGCCGTCGCCGACCCCGAAGCTGCCGACGTCACGGGTGATGTGCGCGACCGGGGCGCCGCTGACGATCTGCTCGGGGTCGCCGGCCTCATCATCGAGTCCCGTCGACTCCGGTTGGGCCCACACGTCGACGAGGCTGCCCCGGTCGACGACCGAGGGCACCGATCCGGGGACGTCGATCGCGACGATCCGGCCCTCGAGTTCGGCCATCGGGGTCACCGCCGAGGCGGGCACGAGCTCGCCTTCGGCGATGACGGAGCGCACGCTCGAGTCCTGGGGCAGGGGCGCATCGGCGGAGAGGTACTTGTCCCCGACGTCGGCGAGGTTGACCTCGGCGACGACGAGGTCGTCGGGTCCGAGCGCCTGACCGGGCACGAGGGATGCCGCGCTGGCCCAGACCCGCGTCGTCGCCGTGGCGGCGCTGACGAGGAGATAGGTGGCGACGATGGCCGCGATGACGAGGACTGCGCCGACGAGCAGTCTGGCATCGGTCCAGCGGGGTGGGCGGAAACGTCTCGAGAGCTCCATTGCATCTCCGATTCGGGGGATTTTCCCATGACAGGAATTGCCTGTGAGTGATAGTATCGAGTATCAAATGGGGTCAAAGCAATGATTTCAGGCAAAACTGTTGTCGCTTGAAACCCTGTCATCGCTGGGAACAATGCCGTCGCTTGGAATTGGGGAGAACCGTCATGGTCGTCGAAAACCGCTTCCTGCCACTCACCGACGTGGCCGAACTGCTCAATGTCTCGATCGCTCAGGCGCGTGCCCTCGTGCGCACGGGCGACCTGCGCGCCATCAAGGTCGGCGGCCGCGGGCAGTGGCGCGTCGAGAAGGCCGAGATCGAGGCGTACATCCAGCGGATGTACGAGCGCACCGAGCACGAGATCAAGGCCGGCCTCCTCGACGACTGATCTCCTGCGCCGCTCCCGCAGAGGTCTCCCGCGCCCCTCACGCAAAGGGATTCACCCGCGCCTGCACGGTGGCGATCCGCGAGAGCGGGATGATCCGTCCCGCGATCTCGACGTAGTCGGCGGCGACCATGTCGGTGCGGCCGCGGATCGTCCTGCCCGTCGCCCGCAGCTCGATGACGATCTCCTCATGCCAGGCGGCCAGACGCCGCAGCGCCGATCCCATGCCGAGCTTCTCCAGCGCCCCCGCCCCGTGGTCGTGCCGGCGGGATCCGGTCCGCAGCTCGTAGAGACAGGCCAGTGACACGATCGTCACCTCCGCCCCGGCGATGACGCAGATCCCGGCGCCGAGGAAGGCCGCCGTCCCCGTGATCTCCCGACTCTCGGTCGTCACCCTGACCTCCTCCCCGAGGCTGCCGCGCAGGCGTTCGAGGAGGGTCCGCTCGGCGGCCTGCATCGCCAGCTCATCGGAGAACTCGCCGCGTCGGGCATGACGCTCCCGCCATGTGTGCATGGCTTCGAGGTCATCGAGGAAGGCGTCGATCCGCTCGTCCATATCGTGAAGCTTGCCCGAGTCCCGCGATGTCCGCAAGAGACTGAACTAACTACACTGTCGTAGTTCGACGGATACTATTGACATGAAACAGTATCAAACTGCATCCTGAGTGAACATTCACGCTTAAGGATGTCCACAATGTATCTCATCGGTCTCTGCGCCATCTCCTGGCTGTCTCTGCTCGGCGGTTTCGCCACGCTGTGGGTGGTCCTCGCCCAGCCGTGGACGGTCAGCGACCTCGTCGTCCTCACACTCGCCGGGGCCGCGGTCCTCGCGTTCGCCCGCCTCGGCGTCACCGCCCTCCTCGCCCTCGGCGTGGCCGTGCTCCCGACCGGTCGTCTGCGGACCCGGCTCAGTGCGGCAGCGGTGCGGTTGGCGCCCCGGATGCTCGCGTCGAGCGTGCTCACCGCCGTCGCCGTCGGCTGCGCGGCGCAGAGCGCCCTCGCCTTCAGCGGCACTATCGCCGGAGATGCCGGCACGGGCATCGCCGGTGATCCGAGGGCGGCGAGTGTCACGGGGAGTTCGAGTATCGACGACAGGCCTGTCAGTGCCGCGGCCCTGCCCGACCCGGGATGGCCGACGACTCCCGGTGCGCCGCTCGACCCGGGATGGCCGACGACCGACCCTGCCGATCCGCCGAGCAACACTGATCCACCGACCAGCACCGATCCACCCAGCAGCACGGATCCACCCGATGACGGTGTTCCACCCGATGACGGTGTTCCGCCCGACGATTCGCCCGACGGCTCGTCCGACGGTTCGTCCGACGCCTTCGAGCCGACGGTGCACGTCGTCAGCCGTGGGGAGAGTCTGTGGTCGATCGCCTCCGAGCTCACCGATTCCGATGACGCGCGCGGGACGCTCGTGGCCGCCATCCACTCGGCCAACCGCGACATCATCGGCGCCGACCCCGATCTCATCATGCCCGGACAGCGATTGGAGATCCCCTCATGAGCGCACCCCTCGTTCTCACGCGCCCGGCCCGGACGACAGCCCCGGCCACGCGGCTGACCCGCAGCGCCACCGGTGCGTCTCCCCCGCGATCGCTGCCGCCGGACGATGACGGCGAACGGATCGCCGAGACGGCGACGTCGCTGGCCATCGCGTGCCTCGAGATCTTCTCCGGGGTGCGGCGCAGCGACACGATCGCCCGCTGGGTCGACCAGGAGCTGCTCGAGAAGATCGATCGGCGCGCTCAGCTGCGGGCGGAGATCGCCCCGACGAGACCGGTCCGCGACCATGGCGCCGAACGCACCCTCACGGCGGGGCGCTCCCGCGTGTGCCGCGTCGCCGAGACCGTCGCCGAGGTCACGGTCATGGTCCGCACGCCCGCGCGCTACCGAGCCGTGGCGATCCGCCTCGAGCTGCTGACGAACCGGTGGACGATGACGGCGCTGCAGACCATGTGAGCCCCGCCCGGGCCGCACCGTCTCATGTCTCAGCGCCGGTTCAGCGCTTCGCCTTCTTCTTCGCCCGGCGCTGGGCGCGGTTGGCCGGTGCCGGGTCGTCCGCACCGTCGGCGTCGTCCTCGGTCACCGAGGTGCCGCCGTCCTCCGAGGGCGCCGAGAGCTGCATCTTCGGGGTGGTGTGGCGCAGCTCCGCCGCGTCGACCTCGACCTCCGAGTCGTCTCCGGATTCGCCCTGCGGCCGGTTGACGGTGACCTCGAGGGTGTCGGTGAGACGCACGACGTCCTCTTTGATCCCGTCCTGCATCGTCGTGAACATCTCGAAGCCCTCGCGCTGGTACTCCACGAGGGGGTCGCGCTGGGCCATCGCGCGCAGGCCGATGCCGTTCTTGAGGTAGTCCATCTCGTAGAGGTGCTCACGCCACCGCTTGTCGATGACGGAGAGGACGACACGACGCTCGAGCTCACGCGTCGCCTCCTCCCCGAGATCCTCTTCGCGCTGGGCGTAGAAGACGTCGATGTCGGACTGGATCTCCGCGTTGAGGCGGTTCTTCGTGAGGTTGCTCAGCCCGCCGACCTCCTCGGCGAGGTCGTCCTCGGTGATCGAGGGGGTGTAGATCTTGCCGAGCGCCTCGAAGAGCTCATCGACCTTCCACTCCTCGACCGGGCCGGTCGTCGCGGCCTGGACGTACGCGTCGATGACCTGTTCGCGGAAGCTCGCGACCTGATCGGCGAGGTCCTCGCCGTCGAGGACCTTGCGGCGCTCGTCGTAGATCACCGTGCGCTGGCGGTTGAGGACATCGTCGTACTTGAGCACGTTCTTGCGCTGCTCGGCGTTGCGCTGCTCGATCTGCGTCTGCGCCGAGAGGATCGCCCGGGTGACCATCTTCGACTCGAGCGGGACATCGTCGGGCACATTGGCCGTGGCCATGATCCGCTCGGCGGCACCGGAGCCGAAGAGGCGCATGAGGTCGTCGGTGAGCGAGAGGTAGAAGCGGCTCTCCCCCGGGTCGCCCTGACGTCCCGAGCGTCCGCGCAGCTGGTTGTCGATGCGTCGGGACTCGTGGCGTTCGGTGCCGAGGACGTAGAGACCGCCGAGCTCGATGACCTCCTCGGCCTCCGACTCGACCTTCGCCTCCGCCTCGGCGAGGACGTCCTGCCACTGCTTCTCGTACTCCTCGGCGTCGTCGACGGGGTCGAGTCCGCGCTTCTCCATCTCGGCGACGGCGATGAACTCCGCATTGCCGCCGAGCATGATGTCGGTGCCGCGTCCGGCCATGTTCGTGGCCACAGTGACCGCGCCCTTGCGTCCGGCCAGGGCGACGATCGCGGCCTCACGGGCGTGGTTCTTCGCGTTGAGGACCTCGTGGCGGACTCCGCGCTTGGCGAGGTGCTTCGAGAGGTATTCGCTCTTCTCGACGCTCGTCGTGCCGACGAGGACCGGCTGTCCGGTCTCGTGGCGCTCGACGATGTCGTCGACGACGGCATCGAACTTCGCGACTTCGTTCTTGTAGACGAAGTCCGACTGGTCGACGCGCTGCATCGGCTTGTTCGTCGGGATCGGCACGACGCCGAGCTTGTACGTCGACATGAACTCGGCGGCCTCGGTCTCGGCCGTGCCGGTCATGCCCGAGAGCTTGTCGTAGAGGCGGAAGTAGTTCTGCAGGGTGATCGTCGCCAGCGTCTGGTTCTCCGCCTGGACCTTGACGTTCTCCTTGGCCTCGATGGCCTGGTGGAGGCCCTCGTTGTAACGGCGGCCCTTGAGGACGCGACCGGTGTGCTCGTCGACGATGAGCACTTCCCCATCGAGGAGGACGTAGTCCTTGTCCTTCTTGAACAGCTCCTTCGCCCGGATCGCGTTGTTGAGGAAGCTGATGAGCGGGGTGTTCTCGGCATCGTAGAGGTTGCCGATGCCGAGGTAGTCCTCGACGCGCTCGATGCCGGGTTCGAGCACGCCGACAGTGCGCTTCTTCTCGTCGACCTCGTAGTCGCGGTCGACCTTGAGGCGCTTGACGACCTTCGCGAACTCGTCGTACCAGCGGTTGGCATCGCCCTCGGCGGGGCCGGAGATGATGAGCGGGGTGCGGGCCTCATCGATGAGGATCGAGTCGACCTCGTCGACGATCGCGAACGAATGGCCCCGCTGAACGAGCTCCTCGGACGACCACGCCATGTTGTCGCGCAGATAGTCGAAGCCGAATTCGTTGTTCGTGCCGTACGTGATGTCCGCCGCGTACTGCTTCCGGCGCTCGTCCGAGGGCATGTTCGCCTGGATGCAGCCGGTCTCCATGCCGAGGAACCGGAACACCCGGCCCATGAGCTCGGACTGGTAGGTCGCGAGGTAGTCGTTGACGGTGATGACGTGGACGCCGTTGCCGGTGAGCGCGTTGAGGTACGCGGGCGCGGTGGCCACGAGCGTCTTGCCCTCACCGGTCTTCATCTCCGCGATGTTGCCGAGGTGGAGGGCGGCACCGCCCATGAGCTGGACGTCGAAGTGGCGCATGCCCAGCGTGCGGCCGGAGGCCTCGCGCACCGCGGCGAAGGCTTCGGGCAGCAGCGAGTCGAGCGACTCCCCGTCGGCCACGCGCTTCTTGAACCGGTCGGTCTCCTCGCGCAGCTCGGCGTCGGACATCTCGCTGAACTCATCGGACAGCTGATTGATGGCGTCGGTGTACCGGCGGAGCTTCTTCAGCGTCCGACCCTCGCCGGTGCGCAGAAGCTTCTCGAGGATGTTAGCCACTTCTCTCCTATTCGGCGCTGGGCGCCTGACGACAACTCGAATGACTGTATAGTCCCTAGCTTAATGGCAGGTGAGTCCCGCACATATCCACCGACTCCGCCCCCAGCCACCGCGCCATGTCGGCGAGTTCAGCGCTCAGCTGCTCCCAGTGCTCCTCCCCCGGCTCCCATGTCACCTTGAGTGCGCGCAGCACCCCGGCCCGACCGTCGCGGTGGACGTCGACGCGGGCGACGAGGCGGTCGCCGAGGAGGAACGGCATGACGTAGTACCCGTGCTGCCGCTGGGGCGCCGGGGTGTAGATCTCGATCCGGAAGCGGAAGTCGAAGAGCCATTCGATGCGGGGGCGGTGGAAGACGAGTGGGTCGAAGGGGGCGAGCAGCGCCCTCGCCGCCGTCGTCCGCGGGGTCCTCGCCGCGTGCCAGCGCAGGGCAGGAGTGCCCGCGACCTCGACCTCGACGAGTTCGCCCGTGGTGAGCAGCGTCTCGATCGCGGCGTCGGTCGGGGCGCGCAGCTGACGGAAGTAGTCGGCGAGGCAGTCGGGGCGCGCGACGCCGAGCGCTCGAGCGGCGATGCGGGTGAGGGCGAGCACATCGTTGGCGGTCCCGGACACGCCCCGCGGGGGCTTGCCTGCACCGCTGCGCAGTCCGAGATCCGGATCCTCCGGGGTGCCGTAGGTGAGGACCGGTTCGCCGAGGAGGGGGCTGACATCGCGCGGCAGCGCATAGATGCGCTCGAAGTGGTCGTTGCGCCCCGCTGAGCTCACCGCCCCGGAGACGAAGAGCGCCTCGAGCGCCGTCTTCACCTGGCTCGGGTTCCAGCCCCAGTGCCCGCGGTGGCGTTCGGGGATGTCGTGGTCGACGAGCTCGGAGGCCGATCTGGCGGTCTGCGGTCCGTCCTCGAGCGCGTCGAGGAGCGACCGCTGCAGGGCGCGGAACGCAGCCCCGGTCTCCGGGTGCCGCTGTCCGTGATCCTGGCGCCACCACTCCGCACGGCTGCGGTCGAAGTGGCGCCACGTCTCCGGGGGCACGAAGGCCGCCGCGTGCGCCCAGTACTCGACGCCCATCCGCGGGGCGGAGTAGAGGAGACGGTCGAGCCGGCTGCGGTCATAGGGGCCCAACCGCGAGTAGAAGGGCAGGTAGTGGGAGCGCACGACCCGGGCGACCGAGTCGATCTGCGCCAGTCCCATCCTCTCGAACGTCGACTTGAGGTGGCACGCGGTGACCTGCTGCGGGCGCGCACGGTCGAGACCGGTCGCCGCGATCGCGGTTCGTCGCGCCGCTGCCAGTGACATCGTCTGCATGGCCCCACGATAGGCCACGCCACTGACGCGGCCCCGCAGCGACAGCTCCGCCCGTTCGGCCGAGGCGGATCGGCCGAACGGCTGAGTTCGCGACCCCCTGCCGGGCGACAGGATGGACATCACAAGCCGGAACACCCTCCGGTCGGCACACGAAGATCGAAAGGACCTGCCATGAAGAAGGTCATCATCACCCTCACCTCCATCCTCTCCGTCCTCGCCGTCGGCGTCGGCGCGCTCTTCTACTGGGAGTACCGGTCGAAGGCGCAGCTCGAAGCCCAGGTCGAGGACTACCTCGGCACCTGCGACGTCAAGCCGTCCCATCTCGAAGTCCACGGGCGGCCGTTCATCCTCTCGGCGATGGCCGAGCGGGCCGAGCTCACCTACGTCGACGTCGCCCCGCAGCCGGGCATGAACAAGGATCAGCTCCTCGTCCGCGAACTCGCCGACGGCAAGGCCGACCGGGTCACCCGCTTCGTCACCTTCGACTACCCGAAGGCCGGCGCTCAGCCGGTCGAGGACGCCGACGGCGCCTACACCGACAAGGCGACGATCGACGGGAAGACCGTGAAGTTCTCCGGCACCGCCGGCGACGGCAGGCTCGAGGTCTTCGCCGACGGCCGCAGCTTCGGTGAGCTCCCCCTGCGGAAGAACGTGACGCTGACCTCCGTGTTCGCCAACCAGTCCGGCGTCGCCGCAGAGCTCGAGTACGCGGACCCGACGTGCGCCCTGGCCTGATCCTCGCCCTCCGACTCAGTCATGGCCGCGCGAGAGCGCGGTCATGACTAGACTCCGAGGCATGAAGACCGTCCTGACCTGGCTGTGGCTCGTCCCGATCCCGCTCTGCCTGGGACTCGACCTCCTCGCCTCGCTCGGTCCGTTCACCGCTCTCGTCACGGTGGTCGCCACCGTGGTCTGCACCGCGATCCTCATCCGGACGCGGATGCCCAGCCGCACCGCCGCCGGGGTCGACTCGGCGACCGCTCGCCTGCTCCTCGTCGCCGTCGCCGTCCTCACGGCCGCACAGATCGCGCTCGTCTTCGGCGAGGGCATCGGCGTGACCGTGCTGTGGCTGAGCTTCGTCGTCCTCGCCGTCCTCGGTCGGGTCGCCGCCTCGGCGCAGCAGATCATCGGCCTCGTCGTCCTCGCCGTCATCACCGTGCTCGCACCGGGGCTCGTGGCCGGTTTCGCCGCCGGCGACGGCTTCACCTTCGCCTTCGGCGCGTCCACGGGAGTCATCGCCGCCCTCGCCCTGGGGCTGCTGCTGCGCATGGTCGATCGCTCCCTCGTCGAACGCCACGCCACCGCCGTGGCCGACGAGCGCCGCCGCATCGCCACCGAACTCCACGACATGGTCGCCCACGAGATCACCGGCATCGTCGTGCTCTCCCAGGCTGCCGGCCGCAGCAGCGACGTCGGCATCCTCCACACCGCGCTGGGAAAGATCGAGGACTCGAGCACGCGCGCTCTCGAGGAGATCCGCGCGCTCGTCTCCTCCACCGCCGAGGACACGTCGGCCGCCGCCCGCCTCCCGGTGGCCACGGGACCGCAGAGCCTGACCGACCGGGTCGAGTCCTTCCGCGCCTCCGGCGGCACCGATGTCCGCGCCGACATCGACCGGTCCCTCGCCGAGGCGGTCCCCGCACCGGTCTGGGCCGTGCTCGACCGCGTCCTCGTCGAAGCGCTGACGAACATCCGCCGGCACGCCGGCACGACGGTGCCGGTCACGGTCACGCTCACCGCCGACGACCCGCTCACCGCCGACGACCCGCTGACAGGCGGTGCCCCGCAGACGGCCGCCGGTCCGGACTCCGCGCGCAGACCGAGTGCCCTCACCCTGACGATCGCCAACGGTCCGGGCACCGCGGGAATCGGCCGCGGCAGCGGCACGGGTCTCATCGGGATGCGGCACCGCGTCGTCAGCGCCGGCGGCACCCTGCAGACCGGCCCGGCGCCGGGAGGAGGCTGGCAGGTGTGCGCGCACCTGCCCGTGCGTGCCGCGGCACCGACAGACTCACAGGAGATCGACCCCGCAAAAGGCGGAGAGGAGAGAGCATGATCCGCGTCGCGCTCGTCGACGATCAGGAGATGGTGCGGATGGGGTTCGCGCTCATCCTCGACGCCGACCCCGACATCACCGTCGTCGCCCAGGGCGCCGACGGGGTCGATGCGATCGACCTGACAAAGCGGGAGAAGCCCGACGTCGTCCTCCTCGACATCCGCATGCCCCGCCTCGACGGCCTCTCCGCACTCCCGCGCCTGACTCCCCTGACGAAGGTCATCATGGTCACGACGTTCGACGATGAGGAGTACGTCGACTCAGCCCTCGACCAGGGGGCGAGCGGATTCCTCCTCAAGGACGCCGGACCCGACCTCCTCATCGCCGGGGTCAAGGCCGCCGTCGACGGTGAGGCCCTCATCTCCCCTGCCCTGACGCTCGACCTGCTCAAGCGTCGGTCACCGGCGGCGCGGGCGCAGGCCGGTCCCGGCAGCGCCCGGGTCGAGAGTCTGAGCGAACGCGAACGCGACGTCGCCGCCCTCGTCGCCACGGGCCTGACGAACCAGGAGATCTGCGCCGAGCTCTACATCTCCCTGGGCACCGTGAAGACGCATCTCGGGAACATCCAGACCCGCCTCGGCGCCCGCAACCGCGTCGAGATCGCCGCGCGCATGTGGGAGTCGGGGGCGATGAATCAGCCGAACGGCTGAGGGCGGGGCCGGCGAACCGGTCACCCGGCCGATGTCTCAGGCCGCTTCCCCGACGAGGATGGAAGCCATGAACTCACACGCACTCATCCCGCCGGTGCCCGCTCCCGCGCAGCCGACCGGCGACCAGCTCACCCGCCCCCGCCGGATCGCCGCCCTCGACGTCCTGCGCGGCGTCGCCCTGTGCGGCATCATCGTCGTCAACCTGCCCCCGATGTTCGGGCTCAACTCGGTCGACGGCAGCGGCGACACCCTCGGGTTCTATGCCGCGAGCCAGGACTTCGTCCAGGGCCGGTTCTTCCCGATCTTCTCGATCCTCTTCGGCATCGGCTTCGGCATCATGTGGCACTCCGCCCGCCGCCGCAGCCCCCGTCCGCGGCTGGCCCTGCTGCGCCGGTTCCTCTTCCTCGGCGTCCTCGGCGCCCTCCACATGCTGCTCCAGCCCGGCGAGGCGCTCCTGCCGTACGCGATCGCCGCGCTCGTCGTCCTGCTGCCCTCGACGTGGCTGCCCGCCCGCGTGCTTCCGGCGATCACCTCGGGTCTCGGCGCGCTCCTCCTCATCGCCGGAGTCGCCACCGGCGGCGGGATGGCGATCATCCCCGGACTCTTCCTCCTCGGCTTCGCGATCGGGTACACGGGCTTCGTCCGCACGGCCCTTGCCCATCCGGGCCGTCTCGCCCTCGTCGGTGTGCTCGCCGCCGCAGTCACCGTCACCGGGTTCCTCACCACGGACTACCTCACCCGCCAGCTCGATCAGTGGATCACCGCGGGGCTGGGGATCACGATGGCGCTGTGCTATGTCATCGTCGTCATGCTCCTCATGCGCACCCCCGCCGAGGCGGTCCTCCGGGCCGTGTTCGCCCCGCTCGGGCGGATGGCGCTGACGAACTACATCGGCGCCACGCTCCTCCTCGTCGGCGTCCGCGCCCTCGTCCCCGACCTCGCGGCCCTCGACAGCGAGGGCGGCTACGTCGCGGCTGCGGTGGTGTGCGCGGCGATCCTCATCGTCCAGATCATCGCCTCCGCCCTGTGGCTGCGGTTCTTCTCCCAGGGCCCGCTCGAGCGCCTCTGGCGCATCGTCACGTGGGGTCCCTCCCGCGCCGAGCGCTGAGGAGCTCCGCGCCGAGCGCGGGGCCGCCCACCTCCCGGACATGCACCGAGGCGGCACTCCCCTCTCGTCGGGGTGTGCCGCCTCGGTCGCGTCGTCAGGTCCGCCCAGAGGTTATTCGGCGACCGTCTCCGGCAGCGCCTCCTCGCTCACGAGGTCCTCGTCGAGGGCGATGACACCGTAGCTCCAGCCCTTCCGGCGGTAGACGACGGAGGGCTTCGACGACTCCTCGTCGATGAAGAGGTAGAAGTCGTGGCCGACGAGCTCCATGCGGTTGAGCGCCTCCTCGATGCCGATCGGCGCCGCGGCGAACGACTTCTCCCGCAGCACCACCGGCGAATCGCCCTCGGCTTTGATCCGGCCGTTCGTCTGATCGGGCGCCGAGGCAGTCGCCTCGGCGTCGGCATCCGCCGCGGTCCCACCGAGCGGCTCGGCGACGGGCATCTTCGCCAGCGCCTCGGCGGTGGACTCCTTGCGATGACGGCCGACGCGGGACACCTTGTTCCTGTCCCTGGCCCGCCTCAAGCGCTCGACGAGCTTCGCCCACGCGAGGTCGAGGGCGGCGTACTTGTCGCTCGCCATCGCCTCGGCGCGGATGACCGGACCCTTCGCCACCACCGTGAGTTCGACCCGCTCGCTCGTCTCGGGCTGCTTCGTGTTCTTATCGTGAGCGACGTGGACCTCGACACGCTGCGCGCGAGGCGCGAGCTGCTCGACTTTGGCGATCTTGTCTTCGATGTGCGCGCGGAAGCTGTCGGAGATGGTCAGTTGGCGTCCGGTGACAACAATGTCCATGATGGGTCCTTTGGCGACTCGTTCTTCGGATGAATCCGATCCCATTCCCTTGGATGGGTAAACACCGTTATACAGTAAAGGGAGAGACAAATCGAGTGCCCCCGCGACCGAGTCCGATGACTGCGGCAACAGCGGGTCTGACCTGCACCGATGTTAATACTCTTGCGCTTTCGGCCAAGGTCGCGCCGGTGGTCGAGAAATCATCGACGAGAATGACCGTGGCAGTCTCCTCAGCGATGTTCCGCACCCGCTCGGCGGACAGATCCGGAATGAGGAATTGCGAGTTCTCCGCATTGTGCGCCCGCTCGTGCGCCCCGAGCCCGACCTGGTCGTGGCGCCTGCGCGCGGCGAGGACGTCGATGACCTCGAGCGACAGGTCCGGAGCGAGCTGTCCGGCGCGCCGGGCGAGGGCCGCGGTGTGCGATCCTCCGCGGCGGCGGAGAGCCGCCTGCGAACTCGGTGCGGGCACGACGCCCACCGGTCCGCCCGGATGACCGACGAGGTCGAGAGCGGCGACGATCGCCCGCGCGAGAGCGAGAGCGAGCGGGTCGAGGACGTCCCGGCGGCCGTTGTCCTTGAAATTGACCACCATATGGGACACTCGCGAATTGTATTCCGAGACCCCGACGACGGGCAGCGTTCCGTACCGCGGCTCCATCGCGCGAGGAATGCCGCCGAGGAGCATGAGGCACGTCGTGCACAGCGAGACGGTCTCCCGCCCGCAGCCCGCGCACCGCCGCGGCAGGAAGAGATCGGAGAACTCGCTCAGCAGCCCCATCGCAGCGACTCAGCCCGGATACGCGGGATCCTTCGCGGTGACGTCGATGAGCTTCTGCCACGCATTCGAGTTGTACGAGTAGATCTCGCCGGCGCTGCCGGTCACGAGGATCGAGCGACCGTCCTCGCCCGCGGCGATCCGATCGCCGCCGCCGGGCAGCTGGCCGAGCTGCTCGGGCGGACCCGCGACATGGACCCGGTAGGGCTGGACGGTCTCCCCCGGCAGCTGCGCGAGCACCGCGAGCGAGGTCGACCCGCCCCACGAGATGTCCTGGATCCCGGAGAAGTACGATCCGACTTGCAGCGGGGCGTCGGAGAGGGAGGCGGCGGGATTGCCCGCCCGGTCGCGCGGGATGCCGACGACGTCGATGCGCTCGGGCTGATCGCCCTGCCGGCTGAGCACCGCCAGCCGCGTGCCGTCCCGGGAGACCTCGAGGTCGAGCAGGGTGCGACCGGAGAGGAAGTCCGCGGCGACGGTGTAGACCTGATCGTCGCGGCCGACCGCTGTGATCTCGCCCTTGTTGTCGCGCTCACCCGTCCAGATCGAGTTGAACCGGTCGATGCTCGGCCCGACGAGGGACGACCCGTTGAGCACGGTGCGCGACTCCGAGGAGTCCGCGCGCAGCCGCTTGAGGTGCTGCCCGTCGTCCTCGAGGTACGCGTAGATCGAATCGTCGAAGGACACGGCCGGGTCGCTGGCCTTGGCATCGCTGAGGTCGGGGCTGTTCTCCGCCCGCGCCACGGTGGTGCCGGAGATCCGGGAGATCCGATTGTTGGCGATGACGACCGGCGGCCCATCGACCTGGACCGAGGAGTCCGTCTTCGGCTGCAGGCTCTCGGACACGACCTGACCGCCGATCGTCAGCTCGACGCTCGAGACCGAGGGGATCGCGCGCAGCGTCGAGGCGATCTGCTGCCGGATGAGGCCCTTCTCCCGGTCCGTCGGCGCCGGGGTGAGGTTGCCGAGGGAGACGCTGGCGACGCCGTTCTCGATCGTCACGACGTTCGAGTCGTTGAGCTTCGCCCCGTCGGGGGCCGCTGTGATGACGGCCCCGGCGAGGTAGGGCGCGGGCCCGGTGAGGAGTTCGTTGATGATCGCCGTCGGGGTCGACGACGATCGGAGGAACCACCGGGAGTCGGGCACGAGATAGGAGAAGTCCGAGGTGAAGAACTCGAGCGAGTAGCTGAGGAAGATCGTGCGGAACGTCGTCGGGGTGACGAGCAGGCCGTCGGGGGCCGAGGAGATCCGCCATTCGCCGTTCTCCTGGCGCAGCGAGAACTCGAGGTTCGAGCGGGTGTCCGGAGTCGCCGAGGAGAAGATCCCCGAGGAGTCGACGATGCCGACGACGGGGGCCGACATCGTCAGCGTCTTCTGGTCCGAGGTGACCTCGTAGTTGAGCGAGTCGAGGTCCGTGTCCCCGGGCAGGACCGACACCGAGGCGAGCGGGTTCCACTCCTGAGCCTCCGCCTCGGTGAGGAACGACTTCGCGACGGCGAAGTTGTTGCCGGTCCCGGCACCGGCGGCGAGGAACCCGCGGACGATCTCCCCGACGCTGTCACCGGGCTTCGGCCCGTCGGGGGTCCGCGCGCTGCCGGCCGCGGCCTCGTTCGAGGCGGCCGGGAGGTGTCCGACCGGTGAGCTCGTGGGAATCGAGGAGCATGCGGTCAGGGCGAGGCTCGCGCAGACGGCGAACACGATCGTGACCACGCGCATCCGGGCTGTCGACGGTCTCATGAGCTTCCCTTCTGCAGTTCGCTCTCCTCGGCCTCGGCGGGTTCGCTGCGGTCGGAGGCCGCCTCGGCGAGATCGGCTTCGACGACGATGGGGATCGACCCGGTCTGGATCCGCACCGAGCCGTCGGAGGACATCGGGCCGGCGACGAGGGCGGAGCCGCGGATCTGCGCGTCCCGCGGCGGCAGCGGCAGCGGCGAGGAGGTGATCTCCTGATCGGGACGGCGCGGCAGCGTCAGCCGGAAGCACGAGCCCTCCCCGGGATTGCCCCACACCTGGAGCCAGCCGTTGTGGAGGTGGGCGTCCTCGAGCGAGATCGCCAGGCCGAGCCCGGAGCCGCCGAGGGTGCGCTTGCGGGCGGGGTCGGCGCGCCAGAACCGGTCGAAGACGTGCTCGACCTGCTCCTCATTCATGCCCACGCCGTGGTCGCGCACGCTCACCGCCACCGCCTCGGCGTTCGAGGCGACGTAGACGTCGATCGGCCTGCCCTCGCCGTGCTCGATGGCGTTGACGACGAGGTTGCGGATGATCCGCGTGATCCGCACCCGGTCGACCTCGGCCATGACCGGTGAGGACGGGGCATGGACGACGATGTGCGTCGACATCTGGTCGGCGATCATCGAGACGGTCTCGACGACGGAGGTGACGATCGCGCCGACGTCGACGGGTTTGGCGACGAGCGCTGCGGCCCCGGCGTCGTAGCGGGAGATCTCGAGGAGGTCGGAGAGGAGGGCGTCGAAGCGCTCGGCCTGCGAGTTGAGCAGCTCGGCGCTGCGGGCGGTCACCGGATCGAGATCGTCGCGCGCATCGTAGATGAGGTCGGCGGCGGCGCGGATCGTCGCGAGCGGGGTCCGCAGCTCATGGGAGACATCGGAGACGAACTGCCGCTGCAGCACCGAGAGCCGCTCCATCTGCTGGATCTGGTGCTGGAGGGTGTCGGCCATGTCGTTGAAGCTCTCGCCGAGCACCGCGATCTCATCGTTGCCGTGGACGGGCATGCGCTCGTCGAGGTCGCCGTCGGCGATGAGGCGGGCCACCTCGGCGCCGGTGCGCACCGGGGTGACGACGAGGCGGGTGACGATCCACGCGACCGCACCGACGAGGACGACGAGGACGAGGGCGGCGACGAGCATCGACCGCTGGACGAAGTCGAGGGTGTTCTGCTGTTCGGACAGATCGCCGAGGTAGTAGAGCTGGAACTGCCCGGCCCCAGGCACTGTGAGCTCCTGCGTGATGAGCAGGCCCGG